>CAYXPB010000035.1:0-300 GCA_964466645.1 uncultured Acetivibrio sp.
GTATTATTTCCTTGGGTTGCCTTTTTTCGAGCACGATCTGTGAAATAATTAGTTGTAATAAATATCCCATATTCCGCATTAAAACTATCCATTACGCCTTTAAACTTATCGATTTCAGGTTCAGATACAGCTCCTTTTGTGTACCTTTTACATTGAATTGCTACCCGACTAGTTCTGAATTCATCAGATGTAAAATATCCAAAACCATCGATTCCATGGTCACCGGAACGAACAATTCCGCGATCTTTATCAATTACAACACCCATTTTTGAAATCAATAAGCGCGAAAAACTTTCAAAT
>CAYXPB010000035.1:310-26042 GCA_964466645.1 uncultured Acetivibrio sp.
ATTGAGTAATCAATTGGTTTTTCCAGTTTAAATCTTTAGTATCCTCTTGGTCTTCTGGTCCTGTTGATTCGTCTCCGCTTTCTTCACTTACATTATTTTTATTACGTTCAGCACGTTCCTTATTTTTCTTATCCCAATAAGCACCAATTTCTTTTTTCTGATCTAACGAAGGATAATTTGTTAAATCATCGTTCTCTCCGGCCTTAGTAAGAACAATATCCTGATTACGATGAGGCTCTTCTATATATTGAATACTGCGTAAATTTCGAATACCAAAGTTAAAGTCAAACAAGAATGGTGAATAAGTGCCTGTTTTACCTTCTTTAGTTGAATAGACTTGATCATAGGTTAATCCATCATATTCATTATCTGCAATTGCTTTTCGAATAGATTTTCGGCTTGCTGACCCACCCAAATCTCTTAATGCCATAATAATTGCTTTTTCTACTGATCTTCTCTTATATTCTGCCATGATTTCACCTATTAAATATATATTCTAAATACTTATTATATCGTAACTTTTTACCATCTATTTCTCTGCATTATCAATAATTTTTATAAAAGTACGTATTAATGTTAAATGGGAGCAGCGTAAGTTAGTGGGAACAGGAGTAAGAGTTGCAAAGGTTGTTGAAGATAGAACTGCATTTAAAAAGGTCTACGATCCAGGACATCCTGATGCTGATGAAGAGGGATATGTTGAAATGCCAAATGTTGATATACTTACCGAAATGATTAATATGATTTCCGCAACAAGATCTTATGAGGCGAATGTGACCTCTATAAATACAACTAAAAGCATGGCTATGAAAGCTTTACAAATCGGTAAATAAATACATATTGTTATCACAAATCTATGAACTGTAGGAGGCTATTATGGCTGTTAATGGAATTAATGGGGTTAATATTTTGTCTTCGATATCAAAATCAGGGTTTTCCAATACCGACAAAACTGACAGTATTGAAAGCAGTTTTGCAAACTATCTTAAAGATGCATTAACAAAAACCAGCGATCTTGAGAAGGAATCAACAGCTTTGACTGAGTCTTTTGCCGCTGGCAATACAGACAATATCCACCAGGTTCTAATTGCTGCAGAGAAAGCAGAAGTGGCACTTCAATTCACCATGCAAATTAGGAGTAAAATTATGGAAGCTTATAATGAAATAATGCGTATGCAAATATAAATAAAGCAAATTTTTATTTAAGGTGATACCAAAAAAATAACTGGTCAATGGGTGTTACATTGACTAATGAATTTTTTTGAAACACCTAAAACTCGAATGTGTTGTGCGCTTTAATTTTGCTATGGGCACAAGATATTTAATTGTGACAAAAGAAAAGTATCCTTGTGGAAGGTGATGATTTTATGCCCGAGGTTTTATCAAAACTTCAACAACGTTTTACAGAACTATGGAAAAATCTTGATAAATCTCAGAAAACCAGATTGTATATGATATCAACCATATTGATTGTCGCTATAACAGTAAGTATTGTAATGCTTACGCGAACCACATATGTACCGCTTGTCACAATTGATGATACAAAGGATGCAGCTGAAATTGAAGAGGTACTTAAAGAAAAGGGTATTAATTATAAACCGGGGGAAGGAAACAAGATCCTTGTTAATTCAAAAGACAAAAATAAAGCTGAATTTGCCCTTGCATCGTCGGGAATAACATCTGCAGGAATGGATTTTGAAGATGCTTGGAATCTTGTTAATATAACTTCAACTGAAAGTGACAAAAAACAGCTATGGCAAAATTTCAAAAAGAACAGTCTTGTAGCTAAGCTAAAGATGTTTGATAATGTAAAGGATGCGGATGTTGAAGTTACAATGCCTGAAAATTCCCTGTTTTTTAGTGGTACATCAAGTGAAAAACCTACAGCTTTTGTTAGAATAAATCCAAAGGGTGACATTAGTTCAGAACAGGTAAAAGGAATAGTTAGTGTTGTTTCAGCGTCCATTGAAGGCCTTGAACCCTCTAATGTTACAGTTGTCGACAATAATTTTAATGTTTTAAGTACTGAAATTACCAGTGGTATAGGAGATACATCCACACAATACAAGATGAAGTTAAGAGTTAAGGAAGAGCTTGAGAGAAATATCAAGGTGTTATATCCAAACAAGTCGAGCAGTTATGACTATATAAGTGTAGTTGTAAATCCCTTCTTAGAATTTGATAAACAAAAAACTACTAAAAGAGAAGTAGGGAAACCTACCAACCTTGATGAAGCAGTAATTAGTAGTCATACCGAAAAGGAAGAACTTGTGAATGGGGCTGAAGGTGGCGTACCTGGTACAGATACAAATCCGGGAGATGGAACTACTACATACCCTATAGAAGCAGGTCAAGATTCAACCTACAAAAAGACCGTGACAGATATAAACAGAGAGTTTAATGAAACAATGACTGAAATGGAAAAAGCTCAGGGGGAAGTAAATTTTGAGAAATCTTCTGTAGCAGTGACACTATGGTATGGCCAAAAAGTGGCGGATGATGTTGCAATTACTCCTGAGTTTCTTGAGCAATGTCAGCAAGTCATTAGTGGTGCTACAAATATTCCTATTTCGAAAATATCTATAAATAAATATAAATTGGCACCGGAAGAAGTATATGAAGAGCCTTTATCTGATAAGATCCAATATTATATTGATACTTACGGATATTTTGCACTAATGCTTATACTTATAATCGGCATGCTTATTGCAGTAATACCACGAAAAAAGAAGAATGGAGATCTAGAAGATGCTCTTATGCCGGAAATGGCTGGACAAGGATCTAATTTTATTGCTTCTGACCAAGATCCTGTACAGGAGATTAGTTTAGAGGAAAGATCCGAGGTTAAAAAGCAACTTGACAGATTTGTTAAAGAAAAACCTGAATCGGTCGCTCAACTATTAAGAAATTGGTTGTCCGATGATTGGGAGTAAGGCCATTTTAAAAAATAACCTATACAATATTTAGGTTGAAAATTTTTAAAATAATCTAATACAAAGAATAACTTAAGGATTTTTTGATTTAATATAAGCAAAAAGGGGGAAACAAGCAGTGGCGCGAAGTTCAGGTGGAACTAGATCGGAAATTACAGGAAAGGAAAAAGCAGCTATGCTGCTTATTGCATTAGGACCTGAAAGATCTGCCGAAATATTTAAGCATCTAAAAGATGACGAAATAGAGCAGCTTACTTTAGAGATTGCAAATATACGAACAGTGACCCCTGAAGAAAAGGAGAAAGTGTTAGAAGAGTTTTATCAAATATGCCTTGCACAGGATTATATAGCTGAGGGTGGTATCAGCTATGCAAAGGAAATACTTGAAAAAGCATTAGGCACACAGAAAGCTCTTGAAGTATTGAATAAACTTACGGTTTCATTACAGGTTAGACCTTTTGACTTTGTAAGAAAGGCTGACCCATCACAACTTTTAAACTTTATACAGAACGAACATCCTCAGACAATAGCATTAATATTGGCATATTTGAGACCACAGCAGTCATCTATTGTATTATCTGCACTTCCACAAGAAAAACAAGCTGATGTTGCAAGAAGAATTGCGATAATGGATAGGACTTCACCAGAAATTATAAAAGAAGTTGAAAGGGTGCTTGAAAAGAAACTGTCTGCACTTGTAACCGAAGACTTTACAGCAGCAGGCGGTGTTCAGTCTATAGTTGATATATTGAACAGTGTTGACAGAGGAACGGAAAAATACATTATGGAAACCCTTGAAGTTGAAGACACTGATCTTGCAGAGGAAATTAAGAAAAGAATGTTTGTATTTGAAGATATACTTACCCTTGACAACCGTTCTGTACAAAGGTTCCTTCGTGAAATTGACAATAATCAGATGGCTGTTGCGTTAAAGGGAAGTAAGGAAGAAGTACAGAATAAGATTTTTACCAATATGTCTAAGCGTATGCAGGAAATGATTAAAGAGGACATTGAATTTATGGGGCCGGTTAGGCTTAAGGATGTTGAAGAAGCGCAACAGAAAATTGTTAATATCATAAGGAAACTTGAAGATTCTGGTGAAATAGTAATCTCTAGAGGTGGAGGAGATGAAATAGTTGTATAATAAAATTTTTAAAAGTGATCAAGTAAATGTAGGCGGTCCTGTTCAAATAAGGGTTCCTGTCAATTTTCAGACTATGAAGATGGCGTATAAAACTAATGTAAAATATGAAAGTGGAAATCTTGAACAGGAGGTAACAGAAATAGAAGAAACAAACAGTGGGAGTTATGAAGAGATAATAGAAAGTGCGAAGATAGAATCTGAGGACCTAATAAAAGCTGCAGAAATTCAGGCACAAAAAATAATTGAAGACGCTGAGGATGAGACCTGTGAAAGGATAAAAGCGTTAGAGGACGAAGCGAGACAAAAAGGTTTTGAAAAGGGATATGAGGAAGCAAAAAGTATGTATGAGCATTTACTTTCAGAAGCAGAGAGTATTAGAGAACATGCAAAGGTTGAATACAGTGAAGGTATTGCCGGAATAGAAAAGGATGCTATTGAGTTAATAATGGACATTACCCGAAGGGTAATAAGAGAGGAAATTACATTAAATAAAGAACACATTGTTAATATAGTTGGAGAAGCGATAGGAAAATCTTCAAATAGAGATAATATAACAGTAAGGGTATCATCACAAGATTATGATTATGTGTTAGATAATAAGGACAAACTGCTTTCTATGGCAGAAGGTATTGGAGAAATTGATATAAAGAAGGATGCGGCCTTAAAACCTGGTGATTGCTTGGTTGAAACTTCTTATGGAAGTATAGATGCAGGGGTAGAAACAAAGCTTAGAAAAATTGAAGAAGCTTTTGTAAAAATGGTGTCCCACAGTTGAACTTAGGCATTTCAAAAAATAACCTATACAATAATTAAGTCACAAAGATCATCAAATCTAATTTTTTTAAATGACGATTGACGCATCCGTCGAAGGGAATCACAGGGTTCTCTAGCAAACAAGAAAAGTTATGAGTGAAGCAAATTTTCTTGGTTATCTCAAATAAATTTTCGGGGGACAATATGGCAAGTATAAACTTTGATAAATACAAGGAAATACTTGATAAATCCGATTTCGTTGAATACAATGGCAAGGTGTCAAAAATAGTAGGTCTTACGATTGAATCTAATGGTCCTGAAGTAAATATGGGTGAGATTTGTAAGATTCATGCCTTGAAAGATAAGTGTGAAATTAAGGCAGAAGTAGTTGGGTTTAAAGAAAATAAAGTTATTCTCATGCCTTTAGGAGATATGTCGGGAATAGGACCTGGGAGCAGCGTGGTAGCTACTGGAGAATATTTGAGTGCGGCTGTGGGGAAAGGACTAATTGGTAGAGTAATAGGTGGTCTCGGAGATCCTATTGACGGCAAAGGAGATATCAAATTTGAAGGCTTTTATCCTGTTAATAATAACCCGCCTCATCCATTAATGAGAAATCGTATAAGTGAGCCGCTCTCTTTAGGAATTAAAACAATAGACGGTTTGCTAACAATAGGTAAAGGACAAAGAGTCGGTATATTTGCAGGAAGTGGAGTCGGTAAAAGTACTTTGATAGGTATGATAGCAAGAAATACTAAGGCTGATATAAATGTTATTGCACTAGTTGGAGAACGTGGCAGAGAAGTCCGGGAGTTTATAGAAAAGGACCTTAAGGAAGAGGGTTTGAGTAGGTCTGTAGTAATCGTAGCAACTTCGGATCAACCTGCTCTTGTAAGGCTTAAAGCAGCATTTATGGCTACAGCGATAGCAGAGTATTTCAGGGATCAGGGAAAAGATGTGCTGATGCTTATGGACTCGCTAACAAGGTTTGCAATGGCGCAAAGAGAAATAGGTTTAGCTGTTGGTGAACCACCGGTATCAAGAGGGTATACCCCCTCGGTGTTTTCGATAATGCCAAAATTACTAGAGAGAGCGGGAAACTCTCAAGCAGGTTCAATTACCGGATTGTATACGGTTTTAGTAGATGGTGATGATTTGACAGAACCTGTAACTGATACAGCAAGAGGGATACTTGATGGTCATATTGTGCTCTCTAGAGCACTTGCAAATAGAAATCAATATCCCGCAATAGATGTACTTGCAAGTGTGAGCAGAGTTATGCCCGACGTAGTTACCGACAAACACAGAATGACTGCAAATAAGGTTAAAAAACTAATGGCAATATATAGGGATGCTGAAGATCTAATTAATATAGGAGCTTATGTTAAGGGTAGCAGTGAAAAAATAGATATAGCAATCGATCATATTGGGGATATACTTGGATTTATTGAACAGGAAACTCATGAAAATTATAGTTTTGACGAGGTTGTCGGAATGCTTGAAAATTTAGGTGATTTCTAAAAAAACTTCGTATTGAGGTGATTGTATTTGGGTAAATTTGTTTTTAAACTCCAAGCTGTTCTTAACTTAAAAAAACAAATTGAAGATAGTGTCAAAAATGAGTTGGGGAAAGCTGTACAAGAGTTGAAAAGACAAATAAAGATTTTAGAGGATATTGAAATTGAGAGGAACGAGTATATCAGAGATATAAAGAGTCAATTCACTTCGGGAACTTCTGTCGGTAAATTAAAAAACTACAACTTATATATATCCCTTCTGAAGGATAAAATGGTTTATCAAAAAAAAAATATAAAGAATGCTGAGCATTCTGTCGATAATTATAGAGAGCAACTTATTGTTGCTGTTCAAGAAAGAAAAATGATGGAAAAGCTCAGAGAAAAGAAGTTTGAGGAATACTTGAAGGAGCAACAAAAGGAGGAACAAAAGGTAATTGATGAAATAGCAAGTTTTAATCATAAAAGATAGTAATAGAATAGTTTGGTGTTTTTAATAAATATTAGTTTTTGGAATCACCTAAATGAATTCTTCTACGATACAGCTCTAGCAGCAGTTAAACTAAGATGACAGGAGAACATAAGATGGCAAAAGAAAATAGAAGAGAAGCTGATAAAGGCCCTAAAACGCAAGGAAGCAAAAATGAGCCTAAAATGGATAGGAAAAAGGGTTTATTATATGCTGTATTTGCGTTAATTACTGCATTGGCGGTTATAGCCGTTGTAGTAGTAGGGGCCTCTTATATTATTATTAACAATAATATAAATGGTTTAGCAGATAAATATAACAAAAATATAAAAAATATACCATTGCTTAAAAATGCGCTGCCACATTCTCCTCTTGATAATGCCCCGGAAAATTTCGACAGAGAAAAGCTTTTGGCTTTATATAAGCAGTATAAAGCAGAAAATGAGGAACTTATAAAACAATTTGACGATAGTAAAAAACAAAATGAAGAACTTATGAAGTATAAAGAAAATGCAGACAAATTGGTTGCGGAAAATGAAAAATTAAAGAGTGAAACACACAGAGAAAAAGCCGAATTGGAAATATACAAAAAGGAAGTTGACCAGCTTGTGGCAAAGGGTGACAAAGAGGGGTTTTCCGAGTATTTTGTTAAGGTTAATAGTGAAATTGCAGAAAAAATATATAAGGAAATTGTAGAAGAACAAAAAGAAGACCAGGAAGCAAAGCAATTTGCCCAACTATATGAAAAGATGGATACAGGTTCTAGCGCGAAGATTTTTGAACAACTTGGAGACTCGAAGATAGACTTAATATCCTATACTCTTATAAACATGAAAAAGGATATAGCAGCAGAAATAATATCGGAAATGAGCAATGAGTTTGCTGCTAAGGTAACCGATAAAATAGCAAAAGATTATGGTATCAATTTTTCAAAATGACAAGTTTTCCTTTTAAATATTAAGTATTAAAAGTATTACCATCGAAAGGAGGTGAAAACTATGATAACACAGGGTTTTATTGTAGACTTCTTCGGTAAATCTGCAGGAACTGTAATGGATACTAAGAGAAAAGAACCGATAAATTCCCGAATACAACCTAATTTCAATAACACTTTAAAGGCTGCGGTTGATAAGAATAGTTCAAACAAAGGTTATAATAACACTAAAAAGAGTATGGATTTGAGTTCTCGGGAAAGAGTTGGCAAAAGTGTTGAGACTAATTCTAAAGCAGATGAACCAAGAAGGGACAATAAAGTAAAGAGTTATAAGGAAGTTGTAAAAGAAAATGAACACATATCCTCAAAGAAGAAGTTAAGCAGCACTGATGAAGGGCAAGGGAAAGACGAAACTATAAAAATGCAAGAAACGATTGTTGAGGAAAGTATGGCAGGAATACTGAATATTAGTGTTGAGGAGCTAAAAAGAATTCTGAGCACACTAAATTTAAGTATGGAGGATTTAACAGACGAAGCTAAAACAGCTGAAACTTCCCAAAAGATATCCGATTTTTTTGGATTGAGCAGTGATCAAAAGACTATACTTACCGAAATAACCGATTTTGTTGTAAAGAAATCAAAAGACTTGGTAAGTGAATTTAGTGCAAAGAATATTGACAGAGCAGACTGGGTTAAAATTGAGGGTATTAAGGTTGAAGTGGTTGAGGCTGATCAAAAACTTCCGATTGATAATGTAGAATTTGGAAACAGGCTCAAGGAAATATTAAGTCATTTGGATAACAAACTAAAGAGTGATCCAGAAGGACTTTTTAAAAGTATCTCAAACAAGCTTGAGGCGATTAATGCAAACAACATGAAGATACTAGGAGTTATCAGTGACCAAAAGGAAGTTATTGATGATTTGCCAGTCACAACAACAGATGAGAACAGAGAATCTAAAGTGTCTGTAACTGCCACACAGTCAGACAAATCGGAAGAGCAAGAAGCAAATAACACAAATGAAGACGAAACAAAAAACACTGAATTGCTAACGACTGAGAAGGATTATACCCTTGATAATAATACTAAAGAGACATTTGGTAGTGAATTTGGCAATATTATTAACGAGCAGTTAAGCGTAAAGGGAACAAATGAATTATCTGATGTGAAGAGTGAAGTTTATGTATCAAAGAAGGAAATAATCACTCAGATAGTTGAGAGGGCAAAAGTTACTTTGACTGAAGACAAGAGCGAAATGGTTATTGACTTAAAGCCAGACCACCTTGGAAAGCTATCCCTTAAAGTTGTTACAGAAAGAGGTGCTGTAGTTGCTAAATTTCTAGCTGAAAGTGAGCAGGTTAAGGCAGCTATAGAATCCAATATGGATAACCTAAAGGAATCACTCACAAAACAAGGATTCTCAATTCAAGGGTTTAGCGTATCGGTCAGGCAAGACTCCAGAAAAAGCTTTGACCAAGGGCGTGAGTTTTCTCAAAATAGCAACAAGTCAAACAAAGCAGAGAAGATAATGTCTGTTGCGTCGGTTGGAGTATCTGCCTTAGAGGAAAAGCATGAAGTAATAAACCCTTATATGGTAAACACCAGTAGCATAAATCTGATGGCTTAGTGAGTTTATTACCAATTAAAAAACAAACGATTTTTAACTGATTCAAAGAGAGGAGGTAAAATCTTTGAGTACAAATCCTGTAAATAGTCAAAAAACAATACAACAAATAATTGATGAAACAACTGCACCCAAAACATCTAAAAGAAATACTGGAGATCTTGGCAAAGATGAATTCATAAATTTACTGGTAACTCAACTCCAATACCAAGATCCTTTAAATCCTCAGGATGATACACAATTTATTGCCCAAATGGCTCAATTCAGTGCTTTAGAGCAAATGCAGAATTTAAACACAAGTTACTCTGCCTCAAAGGCATTTAATATGATTGGAAAAAAGATTACTGCAAATGTTTCAGAAGACTCAAAAAGTGAAAGTACGATAACAGGTGAAGTTACAAGTGTAAGGATACAGAGTGGAAAGGCATATGTTGTTGTAAACGGCAATGATGTTCTAGTTGAGGATGTATTTGAGGTTAAAGATGTTGAGAATGAACTTAATACTTCAAAATTGTCCGATTACACAGGACTTATAGGTTACGCTTGCCAAGGGTTTGTATTTGATTCTGATTCAGGAGCTATTGTTGGTGTAAATGGTGTTGTAAGAGAAGTTACTAAAGACGCCTATGAAAGCTATGCTGTAATGGATGGTGTAACGGTTGATGTGGCAGCAGTAAAAGGTACTTTTACTTCTGTGAACCCAAATTACATTAAAGACTACCTTTCAGATAATAAAGGGTCAAACGTTTCCCTGATAGTGTCTGATGAAGCAGGAAATGAAGTGTCCATTAATGCAGTGCTTCGCGATTTTGGCATCGATAGTAATGGCAAGATAAAAGCATTGCTAGATGGTGTTAAGGTTCCGGTTGATAGTATTTTGAGCATTAAATTTCCACAGTTCGAGGGCGAGGAGAAAGAGGGCGGCAATAACGAAGAAAATCCCGTGATAGTGTAAAATCCAAGTAATGCTTTGTTTGGAGGTGAGACAATGATAGTAAACAACAATGTGTATAATCACTTAAACAAAATATCGGGAAATCAACCTAATAATACTAACATCAATAAAGCTAAGGAAACTAATCAGAACAGTTTTGGCGATATTTTGAAGGGAAAAATTAGTGAAACCTCTGAAGTGAAATTTTCGAAGCACGCCCAAATGCGACTAGAAACAAGAAATATAAAAATTACGGACATCCAGAAACAGAAGATATCTAATGCATTAGATAAAGCTGAGGAAAAAGGTGTAAAAGATTCACTTGTGATGATGGATGATATAGCTTTAGTAGTGAATGTAAAAAACAGGACAGTAATAACCGCAGTAAACAGCAACGAACTTAAGGAGAATGTCTTTACCAACATCGATGGAGCAGTATTCACATAATTTGTAATTGATAAAATTCTTAGTAGCCGGACCCTTTCGGGAGGCTAGCTATTCCGGATTGACTGAAGGAATAGACCAAAAGGAGGTCAATTTATTTATGATGAGGTCAATGTTTTCAGGCGTTTCAGGCCTGCGTGTTCATCAATCAAAAATGGACGTAATTGGTAACAATATTTCTAATGTTAATACTGTTGCATTTAAGTCAGGCAGAGTGACATTCGAGCAAATATTTAGTCAGACTTTAAAGGGTGCAAGTGCACCGGATCCTGTTAGTGGCAGGGGCGGAACCAACCCAATGCAAGTTGGTCTTGGCGTTGGTGTTGCTACTGTAGATACCATTATGACAAATGGAAGTTCGCAGAGGACGGACAATCCTACGGATCTTGCCATTGAAGGTGACGGGTTTTTCGTTGTAAAAGGTGGTAAGGCTGATACCTACCGTTTTACAAGGGCAGGAAATTTCGGAATTGATAAAATAGGGAATTTAGTAACAGGTGGAGGCTTGAATGTATATGGTTGGCAGGCATACACAAGAGAAGCTGATGGTACCTATACTTTTGATACGGAAACAGAACTTGAGCCGATAAATTTATATATGGACGATACAAATAATAATAAGAAAATTATTTCAGCTAAAGCGACTACATATGCTGCTATTTCAGGTAACTTAGATGCTTCATATCCAGTAAGAACAGATGAGGATGGAAAACCGGTAGAGAAAAAAGTTAAATTCACTTCTCCAATGACAGTTTACGATTCATTGGGTAATCCATACACAATTAATATTGACTTTTGGAAAAAAGCAGTAGGTGCAAGTAGCACATGGGAATGGGAGGTTAACTCAGCATTTTCGACTGCAAATGACAGTTTTGATTTTGATAAGCAAGGAAAGATTATACTTAATGAAGCTACAGAACCAAAAGTAAAACCTACAATAACAATAACGCCTCCGGACACTGTTGGTGCAGAACCTATTGAGGTACAACTCGATTTTTCAAAACTTACCATGTATGCTTCGGATAGCTCTGCTAAACCTGTAAGCGTTGACGGTTACTCAAGTGGTTCCCTAATAAATTTCAGTATTGGATCCGATGGAATAATTACCGGAATATACAGTAACGGTCAGCAACAACCTTTGGGATTAATTGGTTTGGCGAGTTTTGAAAATCCTGCAGGTCTTGAAAAGTCAGGTAACAATTTATACACACCTACCACAAACTCCGGTGATTTCAAAAAGGCTGTAAAAGCAGGTGGAGAAGGAGTTGGTATGTTGAACCCGGGTACACTGGAAATGTCAAATGTTGACTTGTCAGCAGAATTTACCGAAATGATCGTTACTCAAAGAGGCTTTCAGGCGAACAGTAGGATTATAACAACTTCTGATGAAATGTTGCAGGAATTGGTTAACCTAAAAAGATAATTTAAAGTAATTTCTAGAAAAGTTTGTTTAAAAAACAAACTTTTTTAGAAATTATGCAATAACTACTAAAAGTTTGCTTTTCTGATATTTACGTACTTATTTGGCTAAAAAGTGACATAAATAATGTATAGGTTATTTTTTGAAATGATCTTGGTAAATATTTTTATAAAAAAAACTGAAAATTTAGAGGAATAACTAGGACCTATGAAGAATAAGTAGTTAATTATAACGAGTTTATGTAAAACTTCAACATAATAATATAAAATAATATATTTTTTTACAAAAAAATAAAATTTCTATTGTATTTTTGAGGTGAAAATATTATGATTGAATTAACGAAGTTAAACGGCTTGAAATTTGTCTTAAATTGTGAATTCATTGAAAGTCTCGAAGAAACACCAGATACTGTTATTTCTACAACGAACGGTAAAAAATTTCTTGTTTCCGAGAAGGTTGATGAAATAGTCGAAAAGGTAGTCGAATATAAAAGGAAAATATTCTGTAATTTATTGTCTAAAGATTAACTGATCTATCAGAGTTCTACAAAGTTGTTTTAATAATTACTGTTTAAAACTCAGAAGTTTCATAGTTTTGCCCGATTATATAGTTTAAAGGATGAAGGGGGCATTAAAGTGGAAAGTAAAAAAAGTGGGTTTTTTATTCTTATTAGCGTAGTGGCATTTCTTTCATTAACACTAGTTTTATTGGCAAGTTATATATTTTTTGTAGGCGGAAATGTGGGGGTAGGACAGGCCGCAGAGACTAAAAAGGAAATTGTTGTTCCTAAGGACAAAGAATTGGCTTTAGAGCAGATGTTTGAAACTAATACTGCCTTTAATCTGCAGACTACAAAAGAAGATAAGAATATTCATGTTATTTTAGTGAATCTTCAAGTTCAGTATTTTATTAAGTTTGACGGTATTAAGGATACAACTTTGAAAATTCAATCTAATAAGAGCAAGCTTTCCGAAATAGTGGGGACATATTTCCAGAACCTGAGCATTGATGACGTCAAAAATTCCGATGCAAAAGAAAAAGCAAGGGCTGAGATTAAGAAAATGATGAATGATTATTTGATGCAAAACGAGAAACGAGATGGAGACTTAGTCTACAGTGTTATATTTGATTATTGGTTCTATCAGTAGGAGGTGGTTTTAGAATGGGGGATATTTTATCTCAAAATGAAATAGATGATCTGCTTAAAGCCCTAAATACTGGAGAAATAGATGTTGAGAATATTTCAGCTGCGCCAGAAGAAAGGAAAGTGAGAAACCATGATTTCAGAAGGCCGAGTAAATTTGCAAAGGATCATATAAAATCTCTCAATATCATACATGATAATTATGCAAGACTATTGACAAATTTTCTTTCAGGATACTTAAGGACTTTAGTACAGGTCGAGGTTATTTCTGTTGAGGCCATAGCTTACTATGAGTTTAATAATTCAATATCAAACCCAGCTGTCCTGTCTATTGTCGATTTTTCTCCTTTATCTGGATCGATAATATTTGAGATGGCACCACCTATAGCTTATGCTTTGATTGACAGGATACTTGGAGGAAAAGGAACCATGATGGATAAAATCAGGGAGTTTACCGAGGTTGAGATTGCTATTTTGGAAAGAATTATAATCCAAATTTTAAATCTTATGAGAGAACCTTGGGATAATGTCATAGCGATAAAGCCGAGGCTTGAAAAGATAGAGACTAATGCTCAATTTGCTCAGATAGTGTCTGCAAATGAAATGGTAGCATTAATAACTTTAAGTACAAAAATCGGAGAAGTTGAGGGAATGATTAATATTTGTATACCGCATATGGTAGTTGAACCTATTGTTTCAAAGCTTAGCACCAAATTTTGGTTTTCTAAAAATGAAAAGGAAAAGATACATGAAAATAAGAATACCATAGAGTATAAAATTGGAAATACCAAGGTGCCTTTGAAAGCGGTGTTAGGAAGAACTACAATATTGGTAAATGATTTTTTGGAATTACAACCTGGGGACGTCATACCTTTAGATTCAAGTATTAACGGCAATCTTGAAATATTGATCGGTGACCTTTTGAAATTTTATGGCACTCCCGGAGTAAAAAGAAACAGAGTTGCTGTAAAAGTAAATGAAATAGTAAAAGGAGAGGAGGAAGAGTAGAATGGGTGACATGTTATCACAGTCTGAAATAGATGCTTTACTAAATGGTGGAACAAATTCTGAAAGTGATAGTAATACTGAGACCGCAAGTGATTCAGAACTTACCATTCAAGAAGTGGATGCGCTTGGTGAAGTGGGAAATATTGGCATGGGAACATCGGCTACTACACTTTATGCTCTACTTGGACACAAAGTAATGATTACCACTCCTCAGGTTACTGTGTGTTCGTGGGAAGAACTTTCCGAACAATTCACTACAGCTTATGTTGCTGTAAAAGTTGAATATACTGAAGGATTGAATGGAGCAAACCTTCTTGTATTAAAGGAAAAAGACGCTAAAGTAATTACCGATCTCATGATGGGTGGCGATGGGAGTAATACAGGAGGAGAACTTACAGACCTTCATTTAAGTGCAATTGGTGAAGCTATGAATCAGATGATTGGTTCGGCAGCAACATCAATGTCGTCCATGTTTGATAAAAAGGTTGATATATCACCTCCAAAAGCCTTTAGCATGACTTTTAAAGAAAGTCCCGAAATTGTTTTTCAACCTGGAGACAAGTTGGTTAAAATTGCATTCAAGATGGAAATTGGTGAACTCATAGATAGTGAGATTATGCAGTTGATACCTTTAACTTTTGCAAAGATTCTTGTGGAGAATCTTATAAATGCTGACGCAAATAAAACCCAACCACAGAGCAATAGCGGTGTTACGGGACCACCAAATAGGCCTCAGGAGCAGATGAATTCTCAGCAACAGCAACAATCACAACAACAGCAACAATCACAACAGCAATATCAGCAACCTCAGTATAATCAAATGCAACAAGGAATGGGGCAGCAATATAACGAACAGCAGCATCAAGCAAGATTCAGAGAACCTGTTAATGTACAACCAGCACAGTTCCAAGCATTTGATGATGGTATGATAAGCTTTGAAAGAAAAAATATTGGACTTATTATGGATGTTCCTTTGCAGGTTACTGTTGAACTAGGAAGAACAAATAAGTTTATAAGGGATATATTGGAGTTTGGACCCGGATCGATAATAGAGTTGGATAAACTTGCAGGGGAGCCGGTAGATATACTTGTAAACGGAAAAGTAATTGCAAAAGGTGAAGTAATTGTAATTGATGAGAGTTTTGGTGTAAGAATTACAGATATTATACATCCTTCTAAGAGGCTATAGTATATACAGTTTAATGCCTCTTGAGGGTGTTTTGAAAAATCAGCCTAACAGTATTACAGACTAAAATAAGGAGAGGGATATATAATGAGTAAAAAGATTCTGATTGTTGACGATGCGGCATTTATGAGAATGATGATTAAGGATATCCTTACAAAAAACGGTTATGAAATTGCTGGTGAAGCTGAAAATGGAGCACGTGCAATAGATAAGTTCAAGGAACTGACCCCTGATTTGGTTATTATGGATATAACAATGCCGGAAGTTGACGGTATAGCTGCTGTAAGGGAAATAAAGAAGATAAATGCAGAGTCTAAGATTATAATGTGTTCCGCAATGGGACAGCAGGCGATGGTAATTGAATCAATTCAGGCAGGGGCAAGGGATTTTATTGTTAAGCCTTTCCAAGCTGAAAGAGTTGTGGAAGCAGTTAAGAAAGTTCTAGGTTAAAAATGCATATAGAGTACCAATGGAGAAACCAGTAGTTAAATTTGGGGATTTCATAAAAAAGTTTAGTATTTAATAAAACTCTTAAGCTGTAGAGTTGGACAAGGAGTATCAAATGGGTAGTTTTGGTGACACGCTTATTAGTTTTTTTATGTTTGTTATAGTTTTTGGCTCAATAATATTTTTGGCTTATGTTACTACAAGGTTTATTGGGAATAAGTCGGGAAGGGCTATGAAAAGCAAGCATATTAATATAGTTGAAACAGTTAGCTTAGGTCTTGATTCAAGACTACATCTAGTAAAAGTTGGTGAAGAATTTGTTTTGATATCTGCATCGGGAAAAAATATTCAATTACTTTCAAGAGTTAATATTGATGGTTATTCTGAAGAAGAGAGCACTAAAGGAGCCAATTCCTTTGCTTTCAAAGAAATTTTTGAAAAGTACATTCATAACTTCAGGAGTAAAGAAAACATTGAGGAAAATATAAAGACTGAAGAATACAAAAATGGCACTGATGATAATAGCTTTCGGCGGAATCTTGATAAATTAAGAAACATAACATCAGGAAAAGGAAAGCTTTATGCCACAGGCGGAGATGAAAACACTAATGAAAATCAAGTTTAAGTTCTTTATAGCGGTGACATTATTACTCATATTTTTGTTAGCAATGGCCTCAAATGTTTTTGCTGAGCCTGATTTAGCATTACCTAATGTTGATGTGAGTGTGGGGACTTCCGATAATCCTGAAGATGTTACTTCAACTATACAGGTTTTACTGCTTCTGACAGTCTTATCGCTGGCTCCATCCATTCTGATGATGATGACAAGTTTTACAAGAATAGTAATTGTCCTTTCTTTTTTGAGGAATGCGCTGGGAACACAGCAGATGCCGCCGAATCAAGTGTTGATTGGGCTAGCTTTGTTTTTATCCTTGTTTATAATGAGTCCCGTAATTGGTGAGATAAATGAGACTGCATACAAGCCTTATTCAAACCAGGAAATTACCCAACAAGTTGCTTTAGATAGGTCTTCAAAAACCATTAAGACCTTCATGTTACAGCAAGTTGATAAGAAGGATTTAGCTTTATTTGTATCACTTTCGGGTGCAAAAACTCCGATTAAGGAGGAAGAGGTACCTAATTTACCATTGACTATAATAATTCCTGCTTTTTTGATAAGTGAGTTGACAACTGCATTTAAAATGGGATTTTTAATATATTTGCCATTTCTTGTAATAGATTTAGTGGTATCAAGTACATTGATGTCCATGGGTATGATGATGCTTTCACCGGTTATGATTTCTCTTCCGTTTAAAGTACTTCTATTTATAATGGTGGGAGGATGGAATCTTATCACACAAATGATTGTAAATAGCTTTGTAACTTAGAACTGTTTTTTGAAGATGTTTTGAAAAAAGCTAAGGGAGGAAATAAAAATGGATCAGGGGATGGTAATTGAATTGGCTCAGAAGTCGCTTATGACAGTTGTATATGTAGCGTCACCAATGTTAGGGTTGAGTTTGATTGTAGGTCTCGCGGTGAGTATTTTTCAAGCAACAACACAAATTCAGGAACAGACCCTTACATTTATACCTAAGATATTGGCTGTACTTGCAGGTATAGCTATATTTGGATCATGGATGTTGAAAATACTAATGGAGTATACTCAGGGTATTTATTTGAATATTAATCAGTATATAAGGTAGGATAAGGTCATTTTAAGAAATAAAAATCGGATTTTTTGAAATGGCAATTGACTAGTTGTTCTTTTGGAATCGCCTAAGTCAAAAATAGATTTTGTGGGGGATTAAATTGCTCTTAACAGAAGGAATTTTGGTAAATAGTGTAGAAGTATTCTTATTGATTTTTATAAGAATGTCAGGACTTTTTATTATAGCTCCTATTTTCAGCAGAACCAATATTCCTAGGTACTTGAAAATTGGCTTTTCGTTTATGTTGGCTTTAATACTTGTAAACACTATAAGTAACCCAAATATCATTATCAGTAACATTTATGAATTTGTAGCTTTGGTTTTCAAAGAGTTTATAGTTGGAATTGCATTAGGTTATGTTTCTTACACAATTTTTACAGCAATTTATGTAGCAGGCGAATTAATTGATATGCAGATTGGTTTTGGTGTAGTTAATGTTATTGATCCGGTTAGTAATATTCAAGTTTCTATATCTTCAACCTTTTATTTTATTTTATGTATGCTTATTTTTCTTATTTGCAGAGGACACCATGTTTTAATAAGGGCTCTATTTAGTAGTTATGAATATATACCGTTGGGGCAGGCAGTGTTTGGAACTGATTTACAGAGTAGGGTCATAGAGGTTTTTGGAGGCATATTTCTTATAGCTTTCAAAATAGCCGCACCTATACTTGCAGCTATTCTGATAACTGATGTTGCATTAGGAGTTATTTCAAAGACTGTACCGCAGCTAAACGTATTTGTCGTTGGAATGCCGCTTAAAATTTTGTTAGGGTTGGTAGTTTTGGTTTTTACCATGCCGTTGTTCATATCCATTGTTGAAACTCTTATTAGGGGAATGGACAGTGAAATGCTGAATTTCCTTAGGAATATGGGGCCAAAATGAAAATACAAAAACATCAAAACAGTAGCAGGTTAAATTCAAAGAACCCTGTAAATATAATACTTGATTTTGACAGTAGGACATATCCCTTAAAGTATCAGGGGATACTGCTTGTTAATCTTCAGCTCTTTGCAGATAGTGGTGACAAGACGGAAAAAGCGACACCAAAGAAACGACGTAAAGCAAGAGAAGAAGGACAGGTACTTCAAAGCAGGGAAATGACTTCTGCAATTGTGCTATTATGTTTGTTTATAACCATGAAAGTTGCCGGAAGTTATATGTACGAACAGATGTATGAAAATTTTGGAGTGTTTTTTAATGGTTATCAGAATTTATCGGATTTGTTTAGTATAAAAGGTATCACAAAACTATCAATGAACATGATACTACGCTTTCTGAAAATTGTAGCTCCTATATTTTTAGTGGCACTTATAACGGGTATTGCATCAGGTTATGCTCAGGTAGGTTTTTTGTTTACAACAAAGCCTCTATCCTTTAAATTTAGCAAACTAAACCCATTAAATGGATTTAAAAAAATGTTTTCTATAAGGTCAGTAACCGAGTTGGTTAAATCCATACTGAAGATTGTAATAATCGGGTATATAGGTTATACGTATCTGATAAGTGAAGCAAAAAATATCTTAAACACAATGGATATGGATGTTATAAGCATTGCTACGTATATATGTATTACCTCAATTAATGTTGCGATAAGAATGTGTATGGCGATGTTGTTGCTAGGAGTTTTAGACTATGGGTATCAGTGGTGGGAATATGAGAAAAATTTGAAAATGTCAAAACAAGAAATAAAGGAAGAACATAAGGAATCAGAAGGTAATCCTGAAGTAAAGGGAAAGATAAGGCAAAAGCAACGTCAGATGGCACTCAGAAGAATGCTTCAGGATATTCCGAAGGCTGATGTGGTAATAACGAACCCCACTCACTTTGCGGTAGCAGTAAAATATGATCCGAAAGCTTCGGACGCACCTAGAGTAGTTGCAAAGGGACAGGATTATATAGCTCTAAGAATCAAGGAGATAGCTAAAGAAAACAAAGTGGAAATTGTAGAGAATAAACCTCTTGCAAGAACTCTTTTTAGTACAGTGGAAATAGGAGATAAAATACCTCCGGAACTGTTCCAAGCAGTGGCGGAAGTACTTGCTTTTGTATATGGTCTTAAGAATAAAGAAAGAGTTATTTAGGTGGGTCACTATTATGGCAAAG
This sequence comes from uncultured Acetivibrio sp., assembly GCA_964466645.1. Taxonomy (GTDB): domain Bacteria; phylum Bacillota; class Clostridia; order Acetivibrionales; family Acetivibrionaceae; genus Acetivibrio. The sequence continues at coordinate 20,084 of CAYXPB010000035.1, forward strand.
GGGGAAGATAGAGTATGAAATTTGGGGATATGGCTGTAGCAATACTGGTTGTGTCGATAATACTTATAATGATTATTCCAGTCCCCGCAATTTTACTTGACGTGTTGCTTGCTTTCAATATTGCAATAGCGTTGGTAATTCTTCTTAATGTAATATACTCAAAGGAAGCTTTGCAAATGTCGATTTTTCCGTCATTGCTGCTTTTTACAACCATCTACCGGCTATCGCTAAACATTAAATCTACAACTCTTGTTTTGGCAGAAGGAGAGGCCGGAGAGGTAATAAGTGGATTTGGAAAGTTTGTAGCACAGGATAATCTGATAGTTGGATTTGTAATATTTTTGATTATAACCATTGTACAGTTTATGGTAATAACAAAGGGAACAGAGAGAGTATCAGAAGTTGCTGCAAGGTTTACATTAGACGCAATGCCGGGTAAGCAGATGGCAATAGACGCAGATCTCAATGCAGGATTGATTAGTGAAGCCGATGCAAGAGAAAGAAGGAAAAAAGTTCAGAGGGAAGCAGATTTCTATGGAGCTATGGATGGTGCTACGAAATTCGTAAAAGGGGATGCAATAGCAGGGATAATTATAACAGTAATAAATCTTGTTGGTGGACTTGTAATTGGGATGATAATGAGAGGAGAAGAATTAAGTGTTGCTCTTCAAAATTATTCACTTCTGACTATAGGAGATGGGCTTGTTAGTCAGATCCCTTCACTGCTTATATCTTTTGCAACCGGTTTGATAGTAACAAGAGCTGCTTCGGATAATGGACTTAGTGATGATCTTAGAAAGCAAATTTTATATAACCCAAAGGTATTCTTTATAGCATCAGGATTTTGTTTATTGTTGGCATACCCTTTAGCAACACTTCCTTTTATAGGATTGTCAATTGTTTTTGTAGTATTAGGTTTTAGACTAATGAAAGACGATCAGAAATCTCAGCAGCAGGAGGAAACGCAAATAGAGGAACAAGAGGTTGAAGAGATTCGCAAACCAGAAAATGTTGTGAACCTGCTTCAGGTTGATCCTATAGAGCTGGAATTTGGTTATGGAATAATTCCCTTAGCTGACGTGAATCAGGGTGGGGATTTACTAGATAGAGTGGTAATGATAAGAAGGCAATTAGCCCTAGAACTTGGAATGATTGTGCCAATTATAAGATTAAGGGATAATATCCAGCTAAGCCCAAACGAATATGTTATAAAAATTAAAGGAGTTGAGGTGGCTGGTGGAGAAATAATGCTTGATCACTTTATTGCGATGAGTCCAGGCTTTGTTGAAAAGGAAATAGAAGGCATAAAGACAACAGAACCAGCTTTTGGTTTGCCGGCAGTATGGATTAGCGAGGCTCAGAGGGATAAAGCAGAGATGCTTGGATATACAGTGGTAGATCCACCATCCATAATTGCTACACATCTTACCGAAATAGTTAAAGCTCATGCCCATGAGCTTACAGGAAGGCAGGAAGTTCAAACTATTGTTGATAAAGTTAAAGAGAATTACCCTGCAATAGTAGAAGAGCTTGTACCTAAAATAATGACAATAGGCGAAATTCAAAAAGTAGTTGCAAACCTTTTAAAGGAAGGGGTTTCCATAAGGGATATTGTTACTATACTCGAAACACTAGCGGATTTTGCTCCTGTCACCCACGATACCGATATGTTGACGGAATATGTAAGACAGGCATTAGGTCGGGCAATATCAAAGAAGTTCATAAAGGACAAAAAATCAAATGTAATTACCTTAGATCCTAAAGTTGAACAAATTATACTTGATTCGGTTCAAAGAACCGAACACGGTGCTTATTTAACACTAGAACCGAACACAACAAGTTCTATCATAAGTAGCTTGACAAATCAGGTTCAAAGGCTTATGAAGTTAGGACAGCAGCCGATAGTACTTGCATCACCAATAGTCAGATTATACTTCAGAAGGCTTACAGAACAAGCAATACCGGGATTAGTTGTATTATCATATAATGAACTTGATCCGAAGTTAGAGATACAATCAGTTGGGATGGTGAGTATATAATATGAAGATTAGACGTTATATGGGAAAAGATACTCAGGAGGCAATACTAAAAGTAAAAATGGATCTTGGAAATGAGGCTGTTATTCTAAATACCAGGAAGGTAAGACAAAAGGGATTTTTAAATGTATTTAACAAACCTTTGGTTGAAGTGCTTGCAGCTGTAGATGAATTTTATGGTGCAAAAAGTAGGAAAGAGCCTCAAAAAAGCGAAGCAAGCATAACTGTGCGTGAAAAGAATACAGAAAATCAAAGTAATTTGAATCAAAAAGAGGAAAAGATAGCTTTGTTGGAGAATAAAGTAAGCAGCATGGAATCTGTTCTTCAAAAAATATATGAACAAGTCAGTAAAGGAACTGCAAAAACTCCAGTTAGAGGGATACATCCTGAAGAAAAAGTTAAATCGAAGATAACTGATCTACTCTATGATAATTTGATAAAAAATGAAGTTGATTATGATATTGCTAGGCAATTAATTGATATTATTGAAAGCCAAGTTAAAGATGGCTCAAATATCAATGATATCGGAGCAATATTGTACAAGCTTATATCGGGAATACTTGGAAAGCCGGAGACTCTTAAACTTAGAGAAGACGGTAAACCTACAGTAGTTGTGCTTGTAGGGCCTACAGGGGTTGGTAAGACAACTACTCTAGCAAAAATTGCAGCAAATTATTCTATAAACCATAATAAGAAGGTTGGACTTATAACAGCCGATACTTATAGAATAGCAGCTGTAGAACAACTTAAGACTTATGCGGAGATATTGGGAATGCCTATAGAGGTTATATACTCTATAAGTGAGATAAACGATGCAAAGGATAAATATAAAGATAAGGACATTATACTTATCGATACTGCAGGCAGAAGCAATAGGAACAAGACACAGTTTGACGAGCTGAAAATGCAGGTGGATGCTTGTTTAGCCGACGAAGTATTTTTGGTTTTAAGTACAACTACAGGAATGAGAAATTGTAGGGAGATACTTGCAAACTATGATTTTTTGAAAGATTACAAATTGCTTTTTACAAAACTAGATGAAACTCCTTCTTTTGGAATTATTTTAAACGCAAGGCGTCTGACAAATAAAAATTTGTCTTATGTAACTATCGGACAGAGTGTGCCTAATGACATTGAAGTTGCAAATATCGACAAGATTACAAAAAAACTATTAGGGAGCATTTCGTAGATGATGGATCAAGCGGAAAGACTAAGGCAAATAATAGAAAATTTAAAAATGAGGCAAGTGGTAAGTCAGGCTAATATTCTAAACAACACGAAAAAGAAAGCTGCTAAAGTGATAACCGTAACTAGTGGTAAGGGTGGTGTTGGAAAAACCAATATTACCGTCAACCTTGCTATAGCCCTTAGTGATATGGGCAAACGTGTTACGATTTTAGATGCGGATTTTGGCCTTGCAAATATTGACGTGATGCTAGGAATAATACCTAAATACACGCTTGCAGATATTATATACGATAATAAGAACATATTTGATGTGCTGTCTAATGGACCTAAAAACATCAGATTTTTATCGGGTGGTTCCGGTATAGAGGAACTTGTAAAACTTGATAAAGAACAGATTGAAAAATTTGTGACAAACATAGCTCTTTTAGATAGGCTATCCGATGTAATACTTATTGACACGGGAGCAGGTTTGTCTGATAGCGTTATGAGTTTTGTAATGGCGGCTGATGAGGTGATTTTAGTTACGACTCCTGAGCCTACTTCAATTACCGACGCTTATGCGTTGATTAAGATGGTGTCTAACAGGGACAAAAGTAAAAAGATAAGGGTCATTGTAAACAGGGCAGAAGACGCAAATGAGGCAAACGATATACTTAATAAGTTATCCATAGTGACTGGTAAATTTTTGGAATTAAAGTTAGAGCCATTAGGTTTTATACTTTACGATGAGTTGGTTATAAAGGCAGTAAAGATGCAGCAGCCTTTTTTGCTAAGTTTTCCAAAAAGTCAGGCATCAAAACAAATAAGAGATATTGGAGCTAAGATTTTGGATATAAAACTCGACAAGGTTAGCGTGGAAAGTACGGAGAATACCGGTATTAAAAGTTTTGTTAGTAGGATTGTTAATCTTTTGAATATATAAAAGGGAGTGTTTTTTACAAGGGACTCAAAGGCTAACTTAAGCTAATAGGGGGGGGAGGCACAAAATGAAGTACAGTGAGTTGAACATAGGATTAAAACTTGAAATACAGCTTTTCGGAAATGATAGCATAAGAATAAACAATCCCTTTGTCAGCGAGTTTGAAGGGTCAGAAGATAAGGAAATTTTGATTATAGCAGCGCCGATTTATGAGGGTCGGTTGTATCCGGTACAAATTGGTACAAAAATTACTGTTTCCTTTATAAAGGAATATAACTTATATGAGTTTTCAGCAAAGGTCATTGACAGGGAGAGCAAGCACAATGTAGCGATGTTGAAGATCCAACCATTAAGTAATATTGAAAAAGTTCAAAGGCGTGAATTTTTTAGGTTTGATACAAGTATCCCTGTAAATTATAGAATAATTGATAATGTAAATACGAAATCTACACAAGATTATATAAAAACAGTAACAAGGGATTTGAGTGGCGGAGGTCTATGTATACGTATCAAAGAACCCGTTGAAATAGATAGTTATTTAGATTGTGAACTGTTTTTATCAAGTAAAGTTACTTTTGTGGGGAAAGTTGTCAGATTTACAAAATATGATATTATGCAGGGACAATATAAATATGAAATCGGTGTTTATTATGAGAAGATGGATCAAGTAGTGCGGGAGAAAGTTATAAGTTATATATTTCAGGAACAGAGAAGACTTTTAAAAAAGGGTTGATTTGTGGCTATGGAGAGAAATTACAAAGAAAAAATACGAGTGCTAGTAGTTGATGACTCGGCCTTTATGAGGAAAGTTATATCGGATATTCTCGATAGTGACAGTGGTATTAAGGTCATTGATACTGCAAAGAGTGGTATTGATGCCATAGAGAAGGCAAAAATACTAAAACCAGATGTCATTACTTTGGATATCAAAATGCCTGGAATGGATGGAATTGATTGTCTTAAGGAGCTTGGGAAGTTAGGAAGAATACCCGTTGTTATGCTAAGCAGTATTACGCAAGATGGTGCAGAATCTACTATTCAGGCCCTTGCTGAAGGAGCAATAGATTTTATCACCAAACCTTCGAATATATTTGATATGAATGGCGAAGAGAAGAGAAAAGAAATCGTAGAAAAGGTCAAAATAGCAAGCAACGCTATACCAAGCTTAAGATATAATGCAAAATCAAACAAGAATCATGGTAGATATAGAGAAGGCTTAATTTTAAGTAATTTAGTACTGATTGGGACTTCTACAGGCGGGCCAAGAGCACTTCAAGAGGTTATTCCATTATTACCTGAAGATGTTAATGCTTCATTTTTAGTAGTACAGCATATGCCAGCAGGATTTACAAAATCCTTAGCTGACAGACTTGATGGAATGAGTAAGGTAAGAGTAAAGGAAGCTGAAGATGATGAACCTATAAAAACAGGTTATGTATATATTGCACCAGGAGATTATCATATGACTGCTCATAAAACTAATAAAGAAATTTTTAAAATAAAGCTGACTAAAGATCCTCCTGTAGGAAGTCATAGACCGTCAGTGGATGTAATGATTGAGTCGGTTTCAAATACAAGGTTTAGAAATATTGTAGCTGTTATAATGACTGGAATGGGTGGAGATGGAAGTGAAGGAGTTAAAATGCTCAAAAAAATCAATAATGCTAAAATTATTGCTCAGGATGAGAACTCATGCGTGGTTTTTGGAATGCCGAAAGCAGCAATACAGACAGGGGTTGTAGACATCGTTACACCACTTAGGGGAATTTCTAATGAGATCATGAAAATTGTGGGGGTGCATAAATAATGGATATGA
>CAYXPB010000036.1:0-25741 GCA_964466645.1 uncultured Acetivibrio sp.
GTTATTTCTTCCAAAATAGCAATCTGTTTGATCCATTGCAAGGATTTCGCCTATCATCGCATATCTGTAACTATTTCGTATATGCACAAATTTATCTTGCATTACCGAAATAAATTTCGTATATGTAACTGTATCAAAACTCGTCTTGCTTAATTGACATATACTACAACAATCCTATCATACTTACCATATATAATACAATATCGCTTCCTTATAAAAGTAATTTTTGTAATTTTACTTTATTCCTTTGTCGCTACAATAAAAATCTTTGAACACACATACGGAATATTTTCACACATTCTAGCAACTTCTAAAATAGCCTTCCTACTTTCTTCACTTTCCCATTCTTCATCAAAATTTGGTACCATCCAACCGACTCCTATTACACCATGAACATTTTTTATCTTAAATCCTGCTTCTTCAAATTCTCCTGCTTCAATATATTCTGTGAAAATATAATCCCCCAACCATGAATCTAATAATTGGGGTTCTTTCGTTTTAGATTCGGGTGTTTTGGTGTTAGTATTTAAACTATCTACTGTTATATTTTCATCTGGTGCCCCTGTTTGTATATTCTTACAAGCAGCTAATGTGGCTATAATTGTTAGGATAATTAAGCCACATAAATATTTCTTGCTTATATAACTTATCAATATGTGCCTCCAAAAACTTTAATAATTATTGCAGTATTAAAATTAGGCACCTTACCAAGCAAAGATTGCCCATAAAAGCTACTCTCCATGTTCTTTTACCAAAGAATACATCTTCATATCCAGTATCTTCCCATTTTTAACTGCATTTTTTCTCAAAACACCTTCACATACAAAACCAGACTTCTCAAGGATGCGGCAGGAGGCTATGTTATAAGCAAAAGGTTCTGCAAAAATCCGGATTATGTCTGTGTGTTCAAAAACATACTGACACATTTGTTTAACAGCACTCGTACCAAAACCCTGTCCCCAATAAGGCTCAGCAATATAATACCCTATTTCAGCGGTTCGGCGATGTATGTTATCCTTTCGAAAAACACCAATACTTCCAACAGCTTTATCCTCGATAGTTATAGCGAATGCATAGGTTTTATCTTTATCAGAGTTAAGCATAGCTGTAATAAATTCTTCTGCACTCCTAATAGTATAAGGAAACGGTATTCCGTCACGTAAATTATCCTGTATTTTTTTATTATTTATAGTTTCACAAAGACACTGTGCATCATCAATTCTCCATTGACGTATCTTACAATACATTTTCATACCTCCATAAAATAGAAAAGTTTCATTTTTACTTTAGACTTTTAATACCAACTAAATTCCTATTTAGGCCATTTCAAGAAAATAACCTATATAATATTTAAGTCACAAAGCAAAGCCCATCAGTTTTTTTGAATCATCCATTGACCAGTTACTTTTTTGTAATCACCTTAATATCTTTGCTAGATTTTATTAACATTTTATCATATATTTTAACAAAATACATTATAGTGATTAATTATATAATTTATAATATATTTCGATACTCATAAGGCCATTTCAAAAAATAACCTATACAATATTTAAGTCACAAAGCAAAGCCCATCAGTTTTTTTGAATCACCTATTGACCAGTTACTTTTTGAATCACTTTATTTGAAAATAGAGGATTTTTCTATATTCTATAGAATTTAATATATTATTAGAATAGAGGATGTGAAGATTTTTGTTGCTAAATTCATGAAGGAATTTGCACCTCACAAATCTTTTAAAATCGAACAGATATTTAGGACATTTCAAAAAAAACATACAATAATTAATTCATAAAGTCCATCAAATCATTTTTTTTTGTAATGGCATTGACCAGTTATTTTTTTGTAATCACCTTATTTGTATAGCTTACTTCGTACTATTATGAATTTCCTGGTCTCATTATGCTCAAGGAATTTACAATACTAAATATTAGCAAATGTCCACATTATTTTTTATTATAGACTAGAGGAGGCTTGTGATATGAATGATAATATTCTAGATTACAAAAAGACTAATAAAACAGCATTGCTAATTGGCGCAATAACACTGTTCCTCGGAGGAATCACTGAAGTTTTTGCAACGCCCTTTGTAATGTTCAACTTACTTACAATATGGGTTTTAGGATTATTTATCATTATTCCTTCTCTCATATTATATTACTTAAAAAAAGACAGCATTCTAATCCGGTACTTCATAAGTTGCGGCTCCTTTTTACTTGTATATAGTCTGCTCTATGTTCAAAATGGAGTATTAGACAATCTCTTCTGGCTTCCTTTATGCCTAGTTGCATGTTCATTATTTTTTGATTTTAAACTGACTATTATCACAACTTTGCTGGAACTTTTTACAGGAATCGCCCTTTATATCATAAACAAACCTTTGTTTTATCCGAACTTGAATCTAGCAAATTTTATAGTATTTTGCTTGGTGCTTATAATAACAGGAGTAGTTCTAGCTAGCTTTGGAAGATCAGGACAAAGACTTATCCTTGGAGCTAGAAAAAGCTATATTGAAGCGATAGAACTAAATGAAAAGCTTAAAAGAATACTTAACAACATAAATACCAATTCACAAGGCTTAAACAACAGTATTGAAGATATCTCAGTTCAAACAAAAATTGCAAAAGAAAAAACCATCATAGTAACTTCATCGGTAGCAGCAATTAATAACGTCATCACTGACCTTGCTAATGGTACTTCCACCACTTTAAAATCTACTCTCGATATTGAAAAAAGAATTGCAAATATAGCAAACAGTTCTGAAAACATGATGGATAATTCATTAAATGTTTTTACTGCTGCTCAGAATGGGAAAGAAATACTTACTGAATTGGTTTCGGAGATCCATAAAGTAGGAGATGTAATGAACTGTGCATACCAGACAATTCAAAAATTAAGATCCTATTCAAATGAAATAACCCAGATCACTTCATTGATAAATGAAATAGCAGATCAGATTAATCTTCTTTCTTTAAATGCATCAATCGAGGCTGCAAGAGCTGGCGAAGCAGGTAAAGGTTTTGGGGTTGTAGCAGATGAAATAAGAAAGCTTGGTGAGCAAACCTCTCGTGGAGTAAACAAAATAACAGAAATATCAAAAAACGTAACGGATCAAATTACTTCCGTTAATGAGCAGATGACAGAAGGCAACACTGTCATTACTCGTGGAATCAATACAACTCAATCTACTTTTGACTGTTTTACAAGTATTATAGTAAAAATTGAAGATATAAAAAACATGGTACAGAATATTACCCAGGATATTCAGATTTTATTGTCCTCTTCCTCGGAGGTGTTTAAAAATATAGAAGGAACAGCAGCCTATGCTGAAGAAGCCGCGGCATCAGCTAATACTATATCTGAAAGTACAGATAGCCAGAACGATATGCTAAGAAATATTGAAGAACAAATGTCAAATCTGGTCTCCCTTTCTAACAACTTTAGAGGAATACTAAATATTAATTAATAATACCTGGGGGGGTTAGATATGAGTGCGAATGTTTTACTACTAAAGTCTGGAGAAGAACTTAACAATCAGCAGAAAGCACAGTTTATAAATATCATGTTTGAAGCTTATAAGAGTAAGTTTCAAAAGCATATGGGTGGTGAACCCGATACCGTTAAAAAGGTTCTGCGTTTAATGATACAAATGAACCTTTTCCCCTTAGAAAACAGAATTTGCGCTGTAGATTCTGATACAAAAGATGTTTTAGGTTTTATTCTTATAAGTAAATTTGATGATACCAGTATTGTTAATCTGCTGAAATTTGTTGCCAGACTATTTTCAATGTTAAGATTTAATAAGGCATTGAAGCTTATCAAGGCATTCTTGGTTCTTGATAGCCTTAATACAAAAAGCAAAAAGACCTGCATCGCCGATATCTATCTTATTGCTGTAAAGGAAGAGCATAGAGCCCAAGGAATAGGTACAATTCTAATGGAAGCGGGGTTAAAAAACATAAAGGAATCCTTTGCAAATGAAAATGCAAAACGCAAAATCAGCCTTATCGTTTATAAAGATAACCCGGCAGTAAGGTTATATCAAAATTTTGGGTTTGAGGTGGCAGAAACATTTAATACCATATCTTTAACGAATATTTTAGGCGAAAACTTTCATACCCACCTATTGATGCATAAGAATTTATAATTCATTTCTTAATTCTACTAAATCTAATATTTGTCCATTTACAGCTGAGTACAATTCTTTAACATTATCACTTTTATTAACCTCATAAGCACTACTGTCATAATTCACCAAACTATATGCAGAAGAATTCGTTGATTCTTTTACTAAAAAAAATAGATACCTATCTCCTTGACTTACACAACTATAATCTACTCCATTAACATTCCCCTTAATAGTTGTTATGTCTATTGTAGAAACGTTTAAGCCACTCTTTAAACTTTCTTCTATTGTAACGTTAATCATATTGCGTTTTTCATCGCTAGAAATATTGTTAACCTTACCCATAATAATAACATCTGACCGGTCGACAAGCTCTTGCACACCATAAAAGGGTCCATCAAAATTATAATAAAGAGTATTATCCGAAACTAAATCGCTTCTTCTTTTTAAATTACTTATATACTCTGAGTTAAATAAAACTTCATTACTTTCTTCTCTAGGTATGTAAATACTTTTAATAACTATTCCCCCGATTATCAGTACTACTAAACAAATCACAAAAATTACTTTTTTCATTTTCTGTTTTGTCTCCTTTAAAAGTTGATTCCTAAAAAACAGTTCTATCGCCATATCAAAAAATCTGATTTGATTGGCTTTGTGACTTAATTATTGTATAGGTTTTTGAAATGGCCTAACAGTTTTCACCATCAAGTCTAGCACCTATCTATCTTTAATCTCTTTCAACACTTCTTCAATAAGCTTTTTATCATCCTTTTCCGGTTTAAACCTTTTAAATAAATCCGGTCTCTTTATATATGTTCTCTTAAGAGCCTCTTTTCTTCTCCAACGTGTTATGTTTGCATGATGTCCTGACAGAAGTATGTCCGGCACCTTACGTTTGTTGAACTCCACAGGCCTTGTATACTGCGGATATTCTAAAAGTCCATTATAATGAGATTCCTCCGAATAGGAAGCTTCATTTGACAATACTCCGGGTATCAAACGGCTCACCGAATCAATTAATACCATCGCCGGGAGTTCTCCTCCAGTGAGCACAAAATCCCCTATGGAAACTTCCTCATCAACAATTTCTTCAATTATTCTTTCATCAATTCCCTCATAGTGTCCACACAATAATACAATGTGTTTGTCCATTGACAACTCTTTTACTACCTCTTGGGTAAGTACTCTACCTTGGGGACTTAAGTAGATTACTTTTGGTTTATAGTCTATATCTTTTACAATAGAATAATAAGCATCATAAATAGGCTGTGCTGTCATTATCATCCCTCCGCCGCCTCCATAGGGATAATCGTCAGCCTTTTTGTGCTTGTTTTTAGAAAACTCTCTAATATTGATAGAGTTAATCTCAAGTATACCCTTTTCTTGTGCTCTTCCTATAATGCTCTCTTTTAATACCCCATCAATTATTTCTGGAAACAATGTCAAAATATCAAACTTCATCGTCAATCAACCCTTGTGGCAATTCTACAGTAATTTTTTTATTTTCAACAGAAACTTCCTTTACCACTGATTTTAGTGCCGGTATAAGAATTTCCTTTTTATTTTCATCACGTACAATATAAACATCATTACTTCCAGTTTGAAGTATATCAATTAAAACACCTAGTTTATTGGCTTTTTCGTCATAAACTTCACAATTGAGCAAATCACACACAAAGAAGGAGTCCTTAGGTAGCTTTACTGCATCTTCTCTATTTATTATTATAAATTTCTCCTTTAGTTTATTCGCCTCATTTGCATCATTTATATCTTTAATCTTTAGCAATACAAAAGTTTTATGAAACTTAACACCTTCAAAATTGTACCTTTGCATATTGTCAGAAATTGCTGAAGATATATACGCAGACTTTAATTTTTCAAATCTTTTAGGATCATCAGTTAGAGGTACTACCTTAACTTCACCTTTTACACCATGTATATTTACTATCTTTCCTATCTCAAAATACTGTAACATCGTTTACACCGCCATTTAATTAGAATAATCTCTTTCATATAAAATGTGGGCAAGAGTATGCCTCCTGCCCACATTTCTATTGTAGTATTTCTACAGATACTCTTTTGTTTTCTTTTATTGCTGCTGCCTTCACAACTGTCCTTATAGCCTTTGCAATTCTACCTTGTTTTCCTATGACTTTACCCATATCATCTTTTGAAACTGTAAGCTCAAGGATCATTGATTTTTCACCTTCAACTTCATTTACATAAACATCATCTGGGTAATCAACCAAGGCTTTGGCAATTGTTTCGAGAAGTTCTTTCATATAAAATCATACCTCCCGCTCGTTTACCCTTATTTTGTCATTAAAACACCTTAATTATTACTGAATAGCTCCAACCTTTTTTAATAAGATCTTAACAGTATCTGTTGGTTGTGCACCATTTTTAAGCCATTTTTGAGCTTTTTCAGAATCGATATTTATCGCACTTGGATCAGTAAGTGGATTGTAAGTACCAATCTCTTCAATGAATCTTCCATCACGAGGATATCTTGAATCAGCTACAACTACTCTATAAAACGGGCTTTTTTTAGCACCCATTCTTTTCAATCTAATTTTAACTGCCATTTATTTTTTCACCTCCTGCTATAATTTTTACTAACTTTTTTATCTAAACGGTAATTTGAATTTATTTCCTAATCCTTTTTTACCGTGTTTACCCATATCTGTCATCATCTTCATCATTTTTCGCATTTCTTCAAAGCTCTTTAAGACCTTATTGACATCCTGAACTTTTGTGCCGCTACCGGCTGCGATTCTTTTTCTACGACTTCCGTTTATTATTGAAGGATCAGATCTTTCCTTCTTAGTCATTGATCTTATTATTGCTTCAAAACGACCCATTTCCTTTTCGCTGTCTGCTGAATCAATTTCTTTTAGTGCCTCAGCATTTACTCCCGGAAGCATGCCCATAATTTTATTTAGCGGACCCATCTTTTTGATTTGCTGCATTTGATCAAGGAAATCCTCTAAATCAAACTGTTGAGTGCGCATTTTTCTTTCCATTTCCATTGCTTTCTTTTCATCAAAAGCTTCCTGCGCCTTCTCAATCAGGCTTAACACATCACCCATTCCAAGAATTCTTGATGCCATTCTGTCAGGGAAAAACGGTTCTAAATCACTGAGCTTTTCACCCATACCAATAAACTTAATAGGCTTACCTGTAACCGTCTTAACAGATAGAGCCGCTCCACCTCTTGTGTCACCATCAAGCTTAGTCAAGATTACTCCGTCAACTCCAAGTTTTTCATTGAAACTTTCAGAAACATTAACTGCATCCTGACCAGTCATTGAATCAACTACGAGAAGTATTTCATGAGGTCTGACACTTTCCTTGATATTCAATAACTCATCCATCAGCTTTTCGTCAATATGAAGACGACCTGCTGTATCGATGATTACTAAATCGTTTTGCTTTAATTTTGCATGCTCAACTGCTGCCTTTGCTATATCAACAGGATTTGTCTTATCTCCCATCGAAAATACATCAACCCCAAGTTGACCTCCAAGCACTTCCAGCTGTTTGATAGCTGCCGGCCTGTATACGTCACAGGCAACTAGAAGCGGGTTTTTACCTTGCTTTCTGAGTAAATTTGCAAGTTTACCAGTAGTTGTAGTTTTACCGGATCCTTGAAGACCTACCATCATATAAACTGTAGGAGGCTTTGGCGCAAATATAACCTTGCTTTGCCCAGGTCCCATCAAATTAATAAGCTCTTCATGAACAATTTTTATTATTTGTTGTCCCGGAGTAAGACTTTCTAAAACATCCTGTCCTACTGCTCTTTCAGAAATTTTAGCAATAAAGTCTTTTACAACTTTAAAGCTTACGTCAGCTTCTAAAAGGGCAAGCTTTATTTCACGCATCATTTCTTTTACGTCTTTTTCATTAACTCTACCTTTACCTTTAAGCTTCTTAATGGTTTCTTGAAGCTTACTTGAAAGCCCTTCAAACACCATATATCAGACACCTCATCTTTATCATCATCGCCACTGTATTTTATAATTCAAAAACCTTTAATCTTAAAGTCTTAAGTGTATAGAATTATGTAACTTTACAGCCAGCTTCATCAACTCTCAATTATATCAACTATACCATCTTCTATCTTTTTTAAATACTCAACATCATCTATATTCATATTTTCTTTATCAATACTTTTTATATATCCCAATATTTTTTCTGCCTTTGTTTTCTGCTCGGTAAATTTACTTACGAGTCTTAACTTCTCTTCCATATTTAAAAGAGAGGCTTTTCCTCTTTTTATATTATCGAAAATACCCTGCCGGCTTATGTTAAAATGCTCTGCTATCTCTCCAAGGGAATAATCGTTATTAAAATGTAAATCCAATATATCATACTGCTTCTTTGAGAGCAGCTGTCCATAGAAATCCAACAAAAGGGATATCTCATATATATTTTCCATCATTTCACCTGTAAAGTAAAATACTTTACACCCAATTTTATGCTAAATCAAGTTATAAGTCAAGGCTTTTTTTGATTTTTTTTTGGAATTTAAACTTTCACTTAATAGTAAAAGTACACCATTGATAAACAAAGGATATATAAAAACTCCCCCTCGTGATAAACAGTGACTTTAAAACTGTCCACCTTAAGGGAGATCATTTAGAATTCGGATTTTTTAAGCCTGTTCTTCATCTTCTTTTGCTTTTTCATCATCCTTCTTGCAGCAATTGACTTTTGAAACTATATCCGGAACCATTTCAATTAGCTTTTCAAAGCCTGCGTTTTTCTTTATTGGTATCATTTCAATCTGTTCACCTTTAATTACTAATACCGCTGTAGGTGAGATCCTAGCACCTATACCTGAACCGCCTCCTATACCACCTGCACCTTTCGGATCATGACCGTCACCACCTCCTGCTCCAAGTCCGAAACTGGTTGTGATAAACGGTATTAAAGTAGCTTCTCCGATTTTTATAGGCTCACCTATTACAGTTTTAGAAGTCAAGAATTTCTCCAATTTTTCAAATAATACGCTAACACTTTCATTTACATTAAATTTACAATCAGCCATTTGATTTTACCTCCTTAAATTTGGGTTTGTGATTTATTTTATCAGGTCTTGAGAGATATAGCCTTAAAGCTATGCATGCCATATAAGCTAACACCACTCTTCCCTGGATTAAGCCTTTGCCTTCAAATACTTCTTCATCAAACACTGTATTTACATTGATATTTGCCATTTTTAGCTCTTGGTGGAAAACATTTAGTACCGCACACGCAATTCCTGTAATATAAGGATCTTCAAACCCAAGTCTGCATTCAATTGCAAACTCTTTAGGCTTAACATGGTTTAAAACTTTTTTTATACAATTTAGTGCACATTTCAAAAACTCAGGCTCCATATAATTTACAGAATTCTCTTTTTCTTTAGACTTTCGTTCAACCTTTTTTTCCTTTTTATTTGCTTTACTAATATTAATTCTTTTTTTCAAACAAAATATCCTAATAAACATTATAGCCTTTTGTGAGTATACCTTTGTAAAGTAAAATCCGAACGCTCCAAAAAGCCATAAGACCTTTGCTTTAACAAATGTTATTTCATTTTTTTGTGCATCCACCTTAAATTCAAAGGGGACAATGAGAATTAAGGTTAGTAAAATAAATAAGGCCGCCAATATATAACCTAAAATCACCAATACTATCATCGTTTAAGTCCTCGCTTGAATAAGTTTTAATCCATACTTAGCACTCTTTTTAGTTGCAGAGCCTATAATTGAACCTGTAGCTTTAAGTCCCTTTTCAATAACTTTTCTACCGGGTACATAATCAACAAACTCTGAGGCTAAAACTAAGGCCTTTTTCTGTTGCTCCATAAAATCCTTGATTCTATATTTGTGCGATGTATCAAAAATATTATCTAGCACCATATCCCTTATGTTTTCCAACTCGTCGGGGACTTCTTTTCTTTCTTCCAAACTTTCCAGTTCAAAGTATAAAAGTTTATATTGAGTCATATCTTTCCTGCATTTTTTACAAACTTTTAAATGTTCCTCTACGAATATCTTCTCAAGTGGTTCAATGGTTCCATCTATATACATTTGAATTAAGTCAGTATCAAATTTACACTCCATAATCTACATCTCCCATACGCCTTTTTTTACCAAACTTTCCTTCAAGATCTTCTTGCCTCTAAATAGGTAAGTTTTCACCGTTCCAACAGGGCAAGACATCAGCTCGGCAATCTCATTATAACTAAGTCCTTTGATATGCCTGAGTAAAACAGCCATTTTTATCTCCTCAGGAAGTTCCCTGATCGACTCCTCTAGACTCTTCTTTGTATCAAGGAATACAACCTTGTCTTCAGTAAGCCCTTTGTCCGGCACCACGTCTTCAAGGGTTCCGTCATTTTCACCAACACTTGAACTAATTGACAATTCCGACGCTTTGTTCTTGTTATCCCTCTTAAAATTGATGCAGGTATTTACAGCAATTTTCTTTATCCAGGGCAATATAGGTTTTCTCTCATCAACTTTCTCAAAATTCCTGTAAATCCTTATGAATATTTCCTGGACCAGGTCGAGGGCATCTTGCTGAGAATATGTATAGCTGTAGCATATGCTATATATGTATCTCTCGTATCTTTTGAACAAAAGCTCAAACCCTTCGCGCTTATTCTTTTTACAAAGTTTTATTATTTTCTGATCCGGAACCTCCACTAAGTTGACTCCCTTTCATTTAAACTTAAGCTGCAATTAACTATATATACACGTAAAATTTGAAAAAGTTTTGATATTTAAAAAGTTTTTTTGGATTTGAACTATAAACTTTGACTTCTTTTGTAAACATATACAAAAAGCCCTCAATAGAATATGAGAGCCTTTGTTCTACCAAATATAAAAGGTAGCATTATTTATTACCTAAATTTCTATCTCTTTAGGATCATCATCGCTTGAAATCATGTCCCATTCCTCGTGATCTTCATTAAAATTTGCAATTTTCTCTATAGGCATTTTTAAATATTTCCCGTAAGCTGTAGCAGCAACCTCACCATTTGCAAGTACTATTTCACCTGTACCTTCAAATAATCTGCTAGAATCCTTTGTTATTCTTCCCACTGCTCGAAGCTCCTCATCTAAAGGTATGGGTTTTTTGTATTTTACGTTGAGCTCAACAGTAACTCCCCAAATATTTTCCTGATTAATCATTATTGCTCTGCCTATTGTTTCATCAAGTACAGCCCCGGCTACACCACCATGAAGTCTGCCAGGATAACTCTGATGGCCTTCAAGGGTTTTAAAAACAGAAACCAATTCACCGTTTTCAAGTTCATAGAACGAAGCTTTTAAACCATAATCGTTTTTTAAGCCGCATACCAAACACATTCTGCTATTTTGCTGTTTCTTAATAACTTTATATTTCATTTTGTGTCATTCCTCTCTAGTGATTTCTCTAGCCTATATTGTCTTGTGGATATAGCTTTATAACTTTCTGAGGATTATCAACCTTATCAATAATTTCAATCGTAATTTTAGGATGATAAGTGAAGGATATACGCCAAACAGCATTATTTGAATCCAACAAATTAATCTTGGGTACTTCAGTTAATTCAACTCTTTTTAATATATCGTAGGAACCAATTTTAAAACTCTTTTCACCCTGCTTTGCATCAACGACGGTTGTTTCTGATGTAGGTATAATATCACCTTCGGCAATCCCAAGCAATAGTCCTGTCACAAGCTTTAGGGCATTTTCACTATCCTTATCATATAATGCCTTCTCTTCGTCGTTTACGGCGGGGTTATCTCTTACAACACTATCATCGGGTACATCAATATTGTCATTGTCTTGGTTGCTTAGCTCATTACTTTTCTGACTTGTAGGTTCATCTGTGGCTTTTATGTTGTTTTCATTATTTGTGTCTTTACATCCTGCAAAACTTAAGACTACTCCCATTATTAGTATAATTACTAGAACTTTTAAAAATTCACATTTTAAGCTTTTCATACATTTAATCTCCATAAAAAATTCTTTATTAATAAATTTTCCATATTGTATAGGTTATTTCCCAAAATTGCCTATATTAAATCACATACTAAATTATACACTGCTTTCGGGCAATTTCCCATAGCTTTCCTTATACTTCAAAATTACGTTGTTTTCTTTTGCATAGCTTAAGCAATCATCTGTAAGAAGCTTTTTAACGTCTTCTCTAGCTTCAAGAGACTTTTCAGGTACAATCACAATTAGTGTCCTTGATTTTATATCAGTATACTCCTTATTACTAAAATCCCTTAACTTTCTTATGCTAGAATTAATCCTCGATTTTACCCCACTTGTTTTAGCATAGCTCTTTTCACTAAGGTTAATACTTGTCACATCAATTATCTCTCCACTGTTGTATTTTATTATAGCAACATTTTCAGGTGTATCTTTACCTTCGAGTTCAAATATTTTGTTGGTTCTTTCTCTTACAGAAAGCTCCCACAAATTTGTTGAATCCGGCTGAACATCAACGGCATTTGGTGTTTTGCCATCACCATCTAACCACGCACGTACATTAGCTCTTTGTATAAAATAGAGCTCCGGCAAATAATTTATTGGAAGACCTGATTCTACTTTATAGCGCACAATAATATCAATATTTTCTTTGTCATAGAGTATTTGGCTTTCACTAAAATCAAGGCCGGATATCCCATTTACAACTCCAAGGCTTTTAAGTCTTCTGTCCGCATCAAGTTCATCGCTTGCAATGTGCTTCTTGCACATTACTCTTATTACCGGGGAGGCTAATGCACCTTTAAAGTCTTCAAAAGCTCCTTGAGCTAAAAGGGATGCAAAACTGATTATTTGCTGTTTTGGATTTTTCACTGCATAATCAAGCTTTTCTTTTAAAGCTTTTCCGTTTGCAATAGTTTCTTTAGAAAGATCCTTAATTTCTTCTATATCTTTAGTCAACTTTTCTATATCCGCATTTTTTAAATCATCACTTGCCTCTTCAATGCTTTCCTTAGTATTCCCTAATGTACATAATGCATCAACAGTACTATTTATTTGTTCTTGTGCAAGCTTACTTTTATCATCTAAATAGTCTTTTGCGCTGTCGTGTAATTTTTGAGCCCCTGATGCCGAGTAGAGATAACTGTAGACTGCTAACTCATTTGCCGTCTCGTTTAGAGCATGCTGAACAACACTCTGAGTGTATACGATTTTTATAAAAAGAGCAAAACTTAATATAACACAAATGAATAAGGGCATTACTATTGCTGCTTCAACCGTCAGAGCACCTTTACGGTTTTTTATAGAATTAGTTAGTTTATCCATCATATAAAAACCTCTCTTATACTCTCTTGTTATATTTCTATTTCTATATAAAACTCTTATTATAAAAGGGCCTAACGTTTTAGGCCATTTCAAAGAATAACCCATACAATATTTAGGCCGTAAAGCCCATCACGGAAGCTTAAAATCTTCCAAACATAGGAACATTATTTTGCTCTGCAAAAAATGCAAATCATATTTTTTGAAATGGCAATTGACCAGTTACTTTTGAGAAATCACCTTAATAACCTTTGAAAAGCATTACGTATAAATTGTGCCTGTCTAACTCCTCCGTCTTTAACTCATTAGTAACAAAGGCCTGTGTCATAAAGAAATATTTCATAGATACATTAGTTATTACCCCTACATGCGTGTTGCAATTCGAAAGCTTAAAATCTTTGTTGTCTGTCATTTTTACCATTTGAAGCTGAATCAGATCTTGAATTCGGGTTATTTTCTTATCTTTGTTCGTTGCCAATAGTAAAAGCCTTAAATACTCTTCATAATTAAATGAAAGTATACTTGCCTTAAAGTTATTATTTACTATAGTTGTTGTGGGATTTTTATCGCCAAAAGAATCAATATAGTTGTTTAATCCTTCCTTACCTTCTTTTGCAGCTTTTCTTATTTCTTCATTTATAGTCTCTTCCATACCTGAGATCTTTTCGTCAACTGTATTTTTAATGGACTGCTTAATTTCGTCAATTTCAGCTTTTGCTTTGTCTAAAGGCATAGTTAATTTATTTTCTATTTCACCTTTTGTTTTTTGATATTCTTCTTGAGAAATTTCATATATTTTTTTAGTAATAGTATTCATACTTTCATTCGAAGTGTTAAGCAACTCATTTTCAAGATTTTCAGTAAGTTGAGAGTACTCGTCCTTAATGGTTTTGTCTGCATTATTTAAAGCATTCTCAACTGGTTCAAAAACCTTTTCAACAATATTATCAATTTTTACGTTTATTGTATCTTTGACGTTTGCCGTATAACCTTTTAAATCGCCTTCTAGCACATCTATTTTATCATTTAGAAATTCTTTTGAATAATCTTTAACACCTTCTACAACCGTATCTGTAATCTTTTCTTGTAATTTATTGAGCCCGCCTTGAGCACTTAAAATCCAGCTTTTGCTTGTCTTAAAGATTGCTACCGACTCTCCTTGCGTCAACAACTTCAAATCAATAATCGACTCAGCCATTGACCATCCCATAACTATAAGGGCTGCAATTAGATGAACTGCAAATGCACCTACTAAAGGTCCTCCAATTCCAGCAATAGCCCCTGCTATTGAATATACATTCTTCATTTTAGCTGGATCTAGATATATGTGTAATGTGTTTAGCGTAAACCTTATTAGCAAAATTCTATTCTGTACGCTTGAGACATTTGACTTCTCATTGCCACTTCCCTCTATAATATATTCAATCTCATTTTCAAAATACAAATAAGGCTTTCTATCGCTCCTGTTTCTAAGTCTTAAGTCAACCTGACTTATTGTATTTCCATCTTTCACCTTAAGATCCTTAGTGGAAAGATAATTGTTGAAAGTGCCAAGAGCATACTCATCTACAAAAATTTCATCCCTGACAGTTTCAAGGCCATTTTCTAAAATCTCAATAAGTGTCCCAAGTATCCCTAAACCACCACTTAAGGAATTATCATCATCGTTTTTAAAGTTCATTTTTTCAATTAATTTTTGCGTACCTTCAATTTTCGGATCTTCAACTTTCGAATCATCTTTAGCTCCTAGGCTTTCTAAAATATAGTCGTAGTTTTCTCCTAAAAATGCTTCTAATATTTCTTCACTATTTATTTTAGCTCCATCACCGGAAGGAAGACCTTTCATAATTTCCTTGAAATCATCATGAATTTCAAGAGAGTCAAGTGAATTTAAAGGATTGTCGGAACCTTTAACTAAATCCATTGAAGCATCACGAGGATCTTCAACGTTTTTTTCACCTGCTACTATTTTGTCAACTGGAAATTCCTCATGACTTACTTTACTATATTTTACAAGATAATTTGAATATAAACTATCTACTGGTATAATGCTATCCTTAAACTCCTTTGACATGCCTCTAAGTTCCTCAGGATTTATAGCATTAGGTGAATTAGGATCTACGCTTTTAGTTTTTAATTCCATTTCCTTCAATATTTTATGCAAATCCTTAAGAATATTGCTATTTTGTGTGAATTTCTTCACCAAATGTTCCATACTATCTTTAGACACTTGAGCTTCTATTCTTTTGATTTCTTGTCTCATTTTTTCTGCAAAATCACTGTTGTCATCTTCTATTTGTGCTTTAAAATCAGCTATTTTTTTGTCTTTCATATCAGCACTTTTTTCTTTTATAGTTTCTGCTATTTTTAAAGCCGCCTCATTATAAGAAGTATATTCCTCAATATCCTTTAAGATTTCATCTATAGCTTCTTCGGCTAATTCTTCACATAAAAAATAGTCCTTTCTTGCTTCTCCCTCTTCCTCTTCTGCTGTCGTAAACATACTTAAATAAGGCTCATCTAAATCGGCAATTAGCTGATTTATATCATCCTTTTCACTTCTGTCTTTTGCTAACCTGCGTTCTTTCTCAAGTCTTTGCTTATCATTTTTATAGCTATCACTTTTTCTATGCTCCTTGAGTGCTTTGTCTGCTTCTTCCATCTCTTTTTTATATTCTAAATGCACTTCTTCTCTGCTTAGCTTTACACATATACGATTACACGTCCTATCAAGCATTACTTTAAAGGTATCTTTGTCGTATAAATTCACTTTCTCAATTTCTTTGTATAGTTTTGCAAGTAGCCCACTTATTTCATCCATGCTTTTATCTAATTCTAGTTTTGAGGATAATACTTTTGCTTGTTTTTTGTAGCTTTTGAATACATTTAGCTTTTCAAGAAATTCTTCTCCTAATGTTTCAGGTGCCCTATATTTCATGTAATCAACAATTTGGGCTCTTAGCACTTCGTTTTCAGCAAGATTATATAAAGGTAAAGCTTTTACTTCCTCAACCCTGTAGTCATACATATCAAGAAACCTAACCGACTCATATTTATTTTCGACATTAAGAAATTTCTTTGCATAATCCCAGGAAGCATCACTTAAATTTTTCTTCTCTGCTCCAAGTTCAGTCATAAGGTTTCTATTCAGGTAATACATTAATTCCTCTTCAAGCACCGCAGGATTGCTTTCTGACATTGCCATCAGACCAAACCACTCTTTTAAAATATTATTGTAATTTGCCAACAGGGAGTTTGCTGCAGCTTCTGTAACATTTTGAACTTGTGACTCGGCTACTCTAGCCCTAGCACCATCGACAAGCACCCCTGTCAATATCAACATTATTGAAACCAGAATACAGATATAAACGGTTATAGCTCCTTCATTCCTTTTGAACATACCCATAAAGGCACCTCAGCTTTATTAGATTTTTTTGATCTAAGTGATTACAAAAAGACAACTGATCAATCGGTATTTCAAAAAATCTTTTTTACATATATTCTCAAATGCTTTTAAAGAAAATGAAGCATGATTCGTCGAGTTTTATCTAGTATTTATTCCAGTTTTGATGCTACATCGTCTTTAATGCCTTTTAGAAATTTATATACTTTATCCATAGTTTTTTCTAAATGATTACCAGTTAAAGCATCTATACGTTTACTCATATCTATTGCTAGGTCAGTGCTTCTGATAAATTCGGCGGGCTCATTTACTAGTGCTTCGGACTTTACAGATATTTTAATGGTATTGTCAATGCCAAGAAATGCCAATCCATTTCCTAATGGAAGCTTAAATTTCTTATCCACAGTTACTATAAGCTTTTTATATACTATATAATTCTTTACTTCGGCACTAAAATCTATCTCTGTAGTATTCATTGGACTTTTTTGATCCTTCTTGCTTCTAAGAATGCTGTATTCATCTAATGATTTTTTTATGTATTCCTCAATCTTCTCTTCTTTTGAATCTTTATTTAAATCAAACAATCTCCAATAGGGATCATTATATTTAAAATCTATAAGATTGACCAAGCTTATATACATATCACTTTCGGGATTTTTCCAGATTGCAGCTCCACGTTCAGCAGCACGATCCGCAAGGGACTTCAAATAGGCCTGTTCATAAAGAAAAACACTTACATATATTAAAGCGATTATAGTTAGAAAAATAACCGGAAAGATCAATGCCGCTTCAATAGTGGTGCTGCCTTTGTTACTCTTTAGGTCATACATTTAATCACAACCTTAACGTTAATATAAAACTTTCTTATCCTTAAGCTTATTTATATAAGGTGATTCCAAAAAAAATAACTGGTCAATCGCCATTGCAAAAATTTGTTTTACATTTTTTGTGTGGCAAAATAATGTTCTTCTCTTTAAAGGCTATTAAGATTCCGTGAAGGGCTTTTGTAATTTAAACGCTGTATAGGTTACTTTTAAAACGGCCTAATATAATATTTAAATTTATTAAATTCTAAGTTCTTGATATAAACGTATGATTATACTACAGAAACTTTTTATAGAATGAAATTACGACATTTGTGACTTTATATAAAAAATTATACCATACTTTTACCAATAATTCCATGGTTTTCGATAAATTTTGTATGAAAACTTTTGCATAAAAAACCCCGGTTATTATTCTTTACCAGGATTTTTATACTATCAAGCAATATTTTATAACAACATTGTCATTCAATTATTACCTTTAAATCGCTTCCAGCCATAATACCACTGTCAGTAAGATTGTTTATTTTCTTTAATTCATAGATATATTCTCTTATGTCACCTTTTTTATTGTATTTTTCCGCTATAGCCCACAAGGTCTCTCCGCTCTTTATTCGTATAACTTTGAGTTCAGTCTCTTTATAACCATAAGCCTGTGTTATAGAAAACACAGTAAACACAGTCATAAGTAATGCAATAATAAATATGTAAAATCTAGCTTTATTTTTAAGTACATATCTCATATTTAAAACCCCTCCCTAAACGAACTAGTGTTCCTTAAGAATATTATATTAGAACGCTTGTTCGTTGTCAATATATATTTAAAAATAAATCGAACATTAGTTTGATTTATTAAAAATATAGTGTTATAATACTTTTAAGATATTTATAAGGTGATTCCAAAAACAACTGGTCAATCGCCATTTCAAAAAATCTGATTTACTATTGCCTTATTAAAAATTTACAATGTTTAAAAAATATAGTTTGAGATTAAGGTTTACAAAGGACATTAGTAGTGTCTAGACCAAATACTTATATGAGGTGAAAGAAATGCAAAAAAAGAATGAAGAAATGCAGCAAAAAATTCTTGATTTTTTAAATGAGCAAGTCAAAATAAAAGGATATCCGCCTTCTGTACGTGAAATATGTGCTGCAGTTGGTTTTAAATCTACTTCTACAGTTCATAGTTATTTAGAAAAATTAGAAAAAGAAGGCCTTATTATAAAAGATGCCACAAAACCTAGAGCCCTTAAAATAATACGAAACAATACAGTTGAAGAAGAAACTAAAAATGTATACTCAAGAAGGGAAATGGTTGATATACCCATCGTCGGTAAAGTTACAGCGGGTCAACCTATCCTTGCTGTTGAAAACATTGAAGATACATTTCCTCTGCCTTTAGATTTTGTACAGGGCTCCACAACCTTCATGCTAAGAGTTCAGGGAGATAGTATGATTGAAGCTGGTATTTTAGATAGGGATTTTATACTCATAAAACAGCAGTCAACGGCCTCAAACGGTGATATAGTGGTTGCTCTAATAGGTGATGAGGCTACTGTAAAAACCTTTTACAAAGAAAAAGACTATGTCAGACTTCAACCTGAAAACAAATATCTTGAACCTATTATAGTCAGAGACAATCTGTCTATCTTAGGAAAGGTAATTGGTGTTTTTAGAAGACTATAACCTAATAAAAATCAAAAAATCTCGGTGGCATTTTATATACCATCGAGATTTTTATGATATCAGTACTTTTAAGCGAAAACTAACACGTACTTTATACGTTAAGCTTGAATATGTATGTAAAGCCTAACTTTACGCTCATATTATTGCTGTTCATTTCTAGGATCATTAAAGATTAAGTTAACAATCTTCATAGGGCTTATAGTTGATATAGCATGCTTATAAATTAGTTGTTGCCTTCCTTCACTATCTAATACAACAGTAAAATTATCAAAGCCCTTTACCATTCCCTTTAATTGAAATCCGTTTGTAAGATAAACTGTAACAGCAATATGCTCTTTCCTAACTTGGTTTAAAAAAACATCTTGTAAGTTGATATTATTCTTGTTCACGGGTGATCCTCCTCTAATAGCCATAATTTTCTCTCTTTCTTTTTTAATATAAGGTGATTCCAAAAAAACAACTGGTCAATCACCATTTTAAAAATTTTGATTTAAAGCGTTTTTGACCTAAATTTTATATAGTTTTTTTGAAATTCCTAAAGAACTCTTAATTATTATTGTTTTGTAAAAAAAAATGTACAATCATACACCCTAAATAAAGTAAAATACGTGATTTACAAACTAACTATTTCTTTAACATATATTCTACAAGATAATTCCAGACGTTGCAATAACATCTTTAATATTTTTTATAATTTCATTTAAATTGCTATTTTGATCTATATCAATCCATGAGACATCTTTCATTCGGTTAAACCATGTAAGCTGCCTTTTTGCATAATGCCTTGTATCCCTTTTCAAAACATAAACTGCTTCATCTAATGTTATCTCCCCTCTTAAATAAGATAAAATCTCCTTATAACCAATTCCTTGCATCGCAATGATACTTTTATCGTATCCCATTTCTATAAGCTTTTTGACTTCTTGAACCAACCCCTTTTCCATCATCAGATCTACTCTTTGGTTTATTCTTTCATACAACTTCTCTCTGTCCATCCTTAAGCCAAAAATCATAAAGCTATATTTTGAAGGATTTTTTCTAGACTCCTCCTGATGCATGGATATGGGTTTTTGAGTATAAGTATATACTTCAATAGCCCGTATTACCCTTT
This sequence comes from uncultured Acetivibrio sp., assembly GCA_964466645.1. Lineage (GTDB taxonomy): Bacteria > Bacillota > Clostridia > Acetivibrionales > Acetivibrionaceae > Acetivibrio. The sequence goes on from CAYXPB010000036.1 coordinate 20,454, forward strand.
TAACATTATTCATATGAATTTTTTCTGCTGCCTCAGGATCAATTTCTTTAAGCTTATTGTGAAGATACTCATTGCCCTTTTCTAATGCTTCATTCTTTAATTTCTCTCGAAGCTCCCAGTCGCATATAGTATCTCCAAACCCAATATTATATATAAGAGAATCAATATACAATCCTGTCCCACCTGAAACAATGGGTACCTTACCCCTATTTATTATATCATCAATATATTTTATAGCAAGTTGTTGAAATCCTGCAACACTAAACTCCCTATCTGGAGTTATTTCATCTATAAGATAATGCTTAATTCCCTGTTTTTCTTCCTCATCTGGCTTTGCAGTGCCTACATCCATATATTTGTAAACCTGCATAGAATCTGCCGATACTATTTCTCCGTGGATATCTTTTGCGAGCTCTATCGACAATTTAGTCTTTCCCGATGCTGTTGGTCCTAAAATAACAATTACATTATTCAATTTATCCTCCAAAGGGATAATAAATTTTTTCATTATCCATAGCAATCACTTAATTTTTGATCGTACCTATAAAATCTCACTACACAATTCTTTTAAACATTTTTTCAAACTCATATTTCGTTATTTTAATTATCGTAGGCCTCCCATGAGGACACGTATACGGATTATCAATTTTATTCAAATCATCAAGTACTTTCTTTATTTCAAGCTCATCAAGTTTTTTATTTGCCTTAACTGCTGCTTTACAGGCTAACCTGTATAAGGCTTCTTCCTCAATTAAAATATTCCCTTTTCGTTTATCCGATAAAAGAAAATCTACAATATCCAAAAACGATTCTTTTACACCTACATTATCCGCTAATAAAACCGGTACCGAACGTAGTATAATTGAATTATTACCGAAATTCTCAAAAGCAAAACCTAGGCTATTTAATTTTTCTCTATTTTCATCAATTAGTTTGACTTCTTGGTTTGTCAATTCAATAACTACAGGTGATAACAAGTATTGGGCTAAATTTTCATTTTCCTTAAATTTTCGCTTTAATTCTTCAAACATAATTCTCTCATGAGCTGCGTGTTGATCAATTAGTATAAGATTATCCTCATTTTGAAGAAGTATATAAGTTAAAAAAACTTGCCCGATAATTCTGGCATTTAGAAGCTGATTCTGTCCTGGTCCAATATTATCGTTTTCTTCTTCGGCCTGTGAACTCATTAGCCCGGCAAATGTTTTTTCGCAATTTTCTCTAGGGTCGTTTTCTATTTCAACTTTGCTTTCTAATGCATTTGCCTGAGTGTCTTCATTGCATATTCCCTTATTAGATTTCACTGTTTTATCTAAACTTATATTAAATTCACTATTTGTCTCTTCAACTAACGTTTCCGGTTTCTTATTAAAATTATGTTTAAACTCTTCTTTAATAATATTTTTTTTTACTTCCACATTATTCTCATTAATTTCTTTACTAATCTTTACCTCTTTATTATCGGATTTTGGCAAAGAAATATTAGCATGAATATCCTTAAAATTAATATTTTTATCTTTTTGAGCTGCATAGTCCTCTTCTTTTTGAACAATTTCTTTTCTTAAATCATTCTCGGAAACACCAGATTTTAACTTAAAACCTTCCTGGACAAAATCCTTAACCGGCTGCATGTTTTGTTCGAACTTAAAAAAATTCTTCGGCTTTTCAGAAATTTCAACACTTCTGATAAGTGATTTACTGAGCAGTGCATTATTTATTGCATGGTACACCGCTCTAAATATCGCCTGCTCCTCCGAAAAACGCACTTCCATTTTTGTAGGATGTACATTAACATCAACAAAGATGGGATTAAGCTTTATGTGCAGGACAACAAAGGCAACCTTGTTTTTCATAAGATAGGTCTTATATGCCTCATCTATTGCGGAAGAAATAGTTTTATTTTTTACATATCTTCCGTTTATATAAATTGATTGATAGTTCCTGTTAGACCTTGCTATTTCAGGCTTACCCGCATACCCTTCTATTTCAACTTTCTCGTCCTTGTACTTTACTTCAAGTACTTCTTTAGCAGTTTCTTTGCCGTAAAGACTGAAAATTGTGCTTAAAAGATCTTTATTCCCAGGAGTGTGTAGGACACTACTACGGTTATTTACAAGCTTCATTGATATATGTTCATTTCCTAAGGCGATACGGTTAACCATATCAGAGATATAACCGGCTTCGGTTGTATCCTTCTTAAGAAATTTAAATCTCGCAGGTGTATTGTAAAACAGATCCCTTACAATAAAAGTAGTTCCAACGGGGCATCCCGTCTGTCTTACTTCCTTTACCACTCCTCCTTGTATCTTAATATACTTTCCATACTGCTTTTCCTTAATCCTTGTAGTAAGCTCGACTAAAGATACCGATGCTATACTTGCAAGCGCTTCCCCCCTAAAACCAAGCGTAGAAATGGATTCTAAATCATCCGCTTTTCTTATCTTGCTTGTAGAATGTCTCTCAAATGCAATTTCAACATCATCTTCGTCAATACCTTTTCCGTTGTCTACAACCTTTATCAGTGAAACTCCACCGTTACTAATCTCAATGGAAATATTAGAACTTCCCGCATCAATCGAATTTTCTACAAGTTCCTTTACAACCGATGCCGGTCTTTCTACAACTTCTCCTGCTGCTATTTGGTTTGACGTATTTTCATCAAGTATTACTATTTTGCCCATATTCAAACCGTCCAATCTATGTATTAGCCTTTTTTTGCAAATTATACAAAACATTTAACGCATCAAGAGGTGTAAGTGTACTTACATCAATACTTTTTATCTCATTTAGAACTTCATCACAGTTACGTTGCTCCGTATTGAAGGAAAATACATCGATCTGGCCTTCAATAGGCTTCTTTGCTCTTTTAAAACGCACTTCCCTCTTGTTTATATCAGCATCTTCAAGCTCTTTTAGAATTTCCTTTGCCCTGTTTATTACTGGCACCGGTACACCTGCAAGTCTTGCAACCTGTATACCGTAGCTATTATCGGCTCCACCTCTTATTATTTTCCTTAAAAACATTATATCTTCACCTTTTTCCTCAACCGATATACAATAATTCTTAACGCCGTCTATAGCTCCCTCAAGCTCAGTAAGTTCATGGTAATGAGTTGCAAAGAGGGTTCGTGCACCTATTCTTTTCTTGTCACTTATATGTTCAATTACAGACCAAGCAATGCTGAGACCATCATAGGTGCTAGTACCTCTTCCTATTTCGTCTAATATCAAAATGCTCCTTGATGTAGCATTGCTTAAGATATTTGCAACCTCACTCATTTCAACCATAAAAGTACTCTGACCTGCCGCAAGGTCGTCGGAAGCACCAACCCTTGTAAATATCCTGTCGGCAATGCCTATCACAGCACTCCCAGCCGGTACAAAGCTTCCTATTTGAGCCATAAGTACAATCAATGCAACTTGGCGCATATATGTAGACTTTCCCGCCATATTAGGACCTGTTATTATCGCAATTTGATCTTCGCCCATACTAAGGTATGTATCGTTTGGCACAAATACACCCTGTTCAATCATCTTCTCCACTACAGGATGCCTTCCGTCAGTTATGTCAAGTATATCTTCGTTGTTTATTTCCGGCATTGTATAAGACTCACGGTCAGCTACCTCTGCTAAGGAACATATAACGTCTATATGTGCTAAAGCTTTCGCAGTTCCTTTTATCCTGTTAATCTCGGATGCTACTTTATTTCTAACTTCAACAAATATCTGGTATTCAAGCTCAACTAGCTTGTCCTCCGCACCTAAAACTTTTTCTTCAATCTCTTTAAGTTCTTCGGTTATGTACCTTTCACAATTGGACAAAGTCTGCTTTCTTACATAGTTGGGAGGCACAAGTGAAAAATAGGATTTTGTAACTTCAAGATAATAACCAAATATTTTGTTGAATCCCACCTTCAAATTCTTTATACCGGTTTTTTCCCGTTCTGTATTTTCAAGTTCAACAAGCCATGTCTTTCCGTCGGTAGATGCCCCTTTTAGCTTATCAACCTCATCATTATAGCCTTCTTTTATGATGCCGCCTTCTTTAAGTGATACAGGAGGTTCATCGCATATTGCCTTATCAATAATTTCAAAAATATCATAGAGAGGATCAATATTACGGTTGCTTTCCTTATTTAAACTTTCCTCTAAATCCTTTAAAAGATCTTTTATATAGGGTAGCTGGCCTAAGGAGTTTTTTAATGAGACTAGGTCACGGCAATTTGCACTTCCTAGTACTACCTTTCCCATAAGCCTCTCAATATCATAAACCCTTTTTAAAAGTTCTCTCACTTCCATCCTGATCATGAACTTGTCCTTAAACTCATTGACCGCAAGATGCCTATCTCTTATATCATAAACATTTATGAGAGGCTGTTCTATCCATTTTCTTAAGGTCCTCCCCCCCATGGAGGTCATTGTCCTGTCTAAAACCCATAGAAGTGAACCCTTTCTGCTTTTTTCTCTCATTGTCTCGGTAAGCTCAAGATTTCTTCTTGTTGCCAGATCTAAAACCATAAACTCTTCAATTCTATATTTGTTAAAACTCTGTATATGGTCAAGATTTACCTTCTGCGTCTGCTCAATATACTCTAGCAGAGCTCCGGAAGCATTTATGTAAATATCATACTCATTTTCACATATCTCATGGTCGCTAAAATACGCTCTAAGCTTTTCCTTAGAATAAACTAAATCAAAATATTTATCTTCAATAGTTGAAATATATAAATTGAACCTTGCTTTTAAGGTTTTAACCAAGCTTTCGTCCTTTAGAAACTCACTGTTAGCCACTATTTCTGAAGGTGCAAACCTAGCTATTTCATCTATAAGCTTGCCTTCAGTATTTCCTAATGCTATAGATGTAGATGTAAATTCCCCGGTTGTAATATCTACAAAAGCAATGCCAAAAAAGGTTTTATTCTTGTACAAGGACATAAGATAATTGTTCTTTTTTTCATCGAGCATAGCCGAGTCTGTAACGGTACCCGGCGTAACAACCCTTATAACATCCCTTTTCACAATACCTTTTGCTATTGCAGGATCTTCTATCTGCTCACAGATAGCGACTTTATATCCTTTATTAATCAATCTGCATATGTATGAATCGGCAGAATGAAAAGGCACTCCACACATAGGTGCCCTTTCGTCTAAACCGCAATCTTTACCTGTAAGGGTTATTTCAAGTTCTTTTGAAGCAGTTTCTGCATCTTTAAAAAACATTTCATAAAAGTCACCTAGTCTGAAAAAGAGGATACAATCCTCATACTGCCCCTTTATGTTCATATATT
>CAYXPB010000037.1:0-20734 GCA_964466645.1 uncultured Acetivibrio sp.
GTAGCTTCTGTTCTTGCAAGACTTCCACCCCAGTTTAATCCTTTACCTGTCAATACTCCTGTAAAGTCATTCTTAATTTTCTTGTACATTCCAAACATATAACCTATTTCACGTCCGCCAACACCTATGTCACCTGCAGGTACGTCAGTATTTTCCCCAATGTGCTTAGCCAGTTCAAACATAAAGCTTTGGCAGAACCTCATAATTTCCCCGTCGGATTTACCTTTAGGATCAAAGTCACTTCCACCTTTACCCCCACCCATAGGCAATCCAGTTAATGAATTTTTCAATATTTGCTCAAAACCTAGAAATTTGATTATTCCAATATATACTGAAGGATGGAATCTAAGACCACCTTTGTAAGGTCCGATAGCACTGTTAAACTGTACTCTAAACCCTCTATTTACATGAACTACACCACTGTCATCTACCCATGGCACTCTAAAAATAATTTGTCTTTCAGGCTCAACTATTCTCTCAAATACTCCGCCCTTAACCCATTCAGGATGCTTTTCAGCAACCGGCTCTAATGATTCCAATACTTCCCTAACTGCTTGGTGGAATTCCGGCTCGTTAGGATTTCTTTTTATAACTCTTTCCATAACACCAGCTAGTATTTTCATTTAAAATCCCTCCTAAAAAATAATATATATGGGGCAATTGCTTTTTAGGCAAATTACTTTTAATATTGTTCGCAAATATCCCTATTCGGAGGGGTATATCCTTCCGAAACTCATTTAGAACAATATAGATTTATATTAATGAAATTATATCAAAATTCCCCCGATATTGCAAGAGGCAATTCAAAATCATTCTATTTTGTCCTTCGCGCAAGACTCCATCTCAATGCTTGCATTCCTATAACCCATTAAAATCAAGCCTTACTCATGTTTTTTATATTTTTTACATTTAATGCCACTTTGTCTTTTTGCAAGTTCCATCAAATTTTACATTCATTTTTTGAATATATAGTTTTGATGTGAATATAATATATTGTATAGGTTATTTTTTGAAACGAGCCAATAAAGTTTTTCCTTTTATTTCATATAAACAATACTTTAAATAACATAAGAAAAAGTGGTAGAATGAAACAAGGTAATTCCAAAAAAATAACTGGTCAATTTCCGTTTCAAAAAATCTGATTTACATTCTTTGCGTAGCAAAATAATGTTCTTCTGTTTGGAAAGCTTTTAAGCTTTTGTGATAGGCTTTGAGACTTAAGTATTGTATAAGTTATTTTTTGAAACCGCCAGATTAAATTTAGTTTCTTCCTTAAGGAGGTTTTAAAATGTTCAAAATAATTAGGCAGCAAACCTTGAATCCTTTAGTTAAACTATTGGAAGTTGAGGCGCCCCTAGTAGCAAGAAAAGCAGAACCAGGTCAGTTTATAATTTTAAGAGTAAACGATGATGGTGAGCGAATACCATTAACTATAGCAGATTATGATAGTGAGAAGGGTACCATTACAATAATTTTTCAGGAAGTTGGTAAAACCACTAAACTCTTAGGCCGTTTAAAAGAAGGTGATACTATCCTTGACTTTGTTGGTCCTTTAGGAGTTGCATCACATCTTGAAGGTATAAAAAAGGCTGCTGTTATTGGCGGTGGATTAGGTACAGCAATTGCATTTCCACAAGCTAAAAAACTTCACAGTTTAGGAGCTGATGTTGACTCTATAGCTGGATTTAGAAACAAAGACCTTATTATTTTAGAAAATGAGCTAGAGTCCGTGAGCAATAGAGTGTTTATAACTACCGATGACGGCTCAAACGGAAATAAGGGATTTGTAACCGATGTATTAAAAAAGCTTATAGAAGAAGGAAACAAATATGATTTAGTAATCGCTATAGGTCCTCTTATTATGATGAAGGTTGTAAGCAACCTCACAAAACAATACGGTATAAAGACAATAGTTAGTATGAATCCCGTAATGATTGATGGTACAGGTATGTGCGGGGGCTGCCGTGTAACAGTAGGCGGCAAAACAAAATTTGCCTGTGTTGACGGTCCCGACTTTGATGGTCATGAAGTTGACTTCGATGAAGCTATGAGAAGGCAGCTCATGTACAAAAAGGAAGAGCAGAGCTCCCTTGAAAAACACAAATGTAGGTTGGGAGGTGTTGATAATGCCTAATATGTCACCCAAGAAAGTATCTATGCCTGAGCAAGACCCAAATGTAAGAAATAAGAATTTTCTTGAAGTAACACTGGGCTATAGTGAAGATATGGCAAAAGAAGAAGCCCAAAGGTGTCTTCAATGTAAGCACAAACCTTGTGTAGAAGGATGTCCAGTCAATGTTCAGATACCTGGGTTTATTAAACTTGTGGCTGAAGGTAAGTTCGAAGAAGCTTATGAAAAAATCAGAGAAACCAACAGTCTTCCTGCTGTTTGTGGCAGAGTGTGCCCGCAGGAAAATCAGTGCGAGCAGTTGTGCGTAAGAGCAAAAAAGGGTGAGTCGGTAGGAATTGGCAGACTTGAAAGATTTGTAGCCGATTGGTATATGAAAAATGCAAAACAAAAAGAAGTTAAAACTGAAAAGTCGGATAAAAAGGTTGCTATCATAGGTTCTGGCCCTGCAGGTATCAGCTGTGCAGGTGACCTCGCAAAAATGGGCTATAACGTTACCATCTTCGAAGCCTTTCACACTCCGGGAGGTGTACTGATGTATGGAATACCCGAATTTAGACTTCCAAAAGATCTGGTTCAAAAAGAAATTGACACAGTTAAAAAACTTGGGGTAGAAATAAAAACCAATATGGTTATAGGCAAGGTATATACACTTGATGAACTTATGAGCGAAGGCTATGAAGCTATATTCATCGGCTCAGGAGCAGGACTCCCTAGTTTTATGGGTATAGAAGGCGAAAACCTTAATGGTGTGTACTCAGCAAACGAATTCCTTACAAGGATAAACCTTATGAAAGCTTACAAGTTTCCTGATTGTGATACACCTGTCAGGGTAGGGAAATCGGTGGCTGTCGTCGGCGGTGGTAATGTTGCCATGGATGCTGCAAGAAGTGCAAAGAGACTTAGGGCGGAAAAGGTATACATCATATACAGACGTTCCGAATCGGAAATGCCTGCAAGATTGGAAGAAGTCCATCATGCAAAGGAAGAAGGTATAATTTTCAAGCTACTCAACAATCCTGTAAAAATTATAGGTACTGATGATGGTTGGGTCAAAGGAATGGAATGTATTGAAATGGAACTTGGTGAACCTGATGCCTCGGGCAGAAGAAAACCGGTACCTAAAAAAGAGTCTGCGCATGTTATCGAAGTTGATACAGTTATAATTGCTATAGGGCAAAGTCCAAACCCCTTAATAACGTCAACAACTCCTGGTCTTGACACCCATAAATGGGGCGGAATAGTCGCAAATGAGGAAACAGGGGCAACTAGCAAAACAGGTGTATTTTCCGGCGGAGATGCTGTAACCGGTGCTGCAACTGTTATTCTAGCTATGGGTGCAGGCAAAAAGGCTGCAAAAGCAATCGACGAATACATTAAAAACAAATAATGTTTAAATGGTAATGAATCTTTATTAACTTTTAGATAGAATCTTTCGATAAAAATGGTATAGAGCGTTTCAAAAAAGCTGATTTACATTTTTTGAAACACCTAATACAAATTAAATCTATACTAGCGAGGGATGATTATGTTTATCTACACTTTGAAATATAAATTTCTAAAACTTTTTCTGTTAATATCGGTAGCATTGACCTGCTTAATTGCTGCCGGTATTTCAGTAAAAGCTACATTTGTTCTCAATTCTGATAATGCAATTGTTAATTCTGACACTCAGATAAACTTAAACTGGACTTCCGTTGCAAATTCCGTCTATTATACAGTTTCAAGAGATGATACTGTTTTAAAAATCATTAACGTCAATACCGAAAGAGACTTTTTAAGTTATTCCGATACCGACCTATCACCTGAGACTACATATAAATATGCAGTTACAGCAGTAAATCCAGACGGTAACATTATCCATACAGTAAATAAGAGTGCCACGACAACAAAGATGAATCCTGCTTCTATAGAAACATACTATGTGGATTTAAATAAAAAAGCTGTCACTTTGACTTGGATTAACAATTCTAAAGCTGTACGTAAGACTTCTATTTTAAAGCTTGATGAAGGTGAAGGCAAAGATGAAATAGCTAATTTACCTAATAACGGAACATCAATCACTTTCATAGATCAATCTCTTGAAGCAAATAAGAAGGCTACCTATATGCTAGTGTCAAGCGACGGCAGTGGTCATACCTCACCCCATTCTTCTGCTGTAGCTATTACTCCAATCGAGATACCTTCTATCACTGCTACTTTAGAAAATAAAAGCGCTAAAATTTCGTGGAATATAAGTACCGATATTGAGAAGTTTGTATTGGAACGTTCAGTTTATTTAGACGATTCCTGGGTACCATGGCAAACCGTTTCAAGCGACCTTGATAAAAAAAGATCCTATTTAATCGACACCCTTTCAGGCGATGGCACCTTTAGGTATCGATTGTGTATAGATACAGATATTCACAAGGGCTATAGCAATATATCAAATCCAGTTACAAGACTTTTTTCTCCCTCCAATTTAGAATGTGTTCCTGTCAGTTCTAGGAGAATTGACTTAAAATGGACTAACCCTGTGGGAAATGACTATAAATTAAGGGTTGAGCGAAAGGAAGCTTCCAGCAAAAACTACTCTGTGCTTTTGATACTCGATAGTAATATTTCATCTTATTCCGACACTAATAATATCAAACTTGATACCAAGTATTATTACAAAATTACGGCTTATAATTCTAAAAATATTTATGCATCAAGTTCTGAGTACTACATTTACACTGGTCCTCCCCTTCCCGCTGATTCGCTAAATGCAGATATACTAAGTTACTCAAAAGTTACACTTAATTGGGAAGATGACTCAAATAACGAACTCGGATTCATAATAGAAAGAAAAACCAACTCATTAGATTTCACTGAAATAGCACAAGTGCCCGCAAACGTTACTATTTATACTGACCCAACTCTTTCAATAGAAAACACCTATGCTTACAGAGTAATACCTTATAATCCTTACGGAAATGCAAAATCATATTCAAAGGAGCTTTCAATTTCAACTTCTTTGTTAAGAGAACCTCCAGATTCATTGACAGCTTCTGAAGTATCCGCGAGTGAAATCAAACTTAGCTGGTTATATGAAGATTCAGCTAACTATAGTACTGCCATAGAAAGGAAAAAAAGCATCAACGATAATTGGGAGATTATAGCTACTCTTCCTCCAGGATTCACAAGCTATAATGACCTTTCTCTCACTGACAATCATCAATACTTTTATAGAATTAAGACGGTTATTAAAGAGAATATTTATTCCAAACCGTACCCCAATACAGAATCCGGTGTACAAGCTCATACAAAATTGATAGCTCCTCAAGGTCTTAAGGCTACATGGAGCTCTACTAATACGATAAAGTTGACTTGGCTTAATAAATCCTATGGGGCGGACTACTTTATCATTGAGCGAAAAGTCGAAAATGGAGCGTTTATTGTTATTGATAGACCTTCCTCTGATGACGGAAATACCTGGTATGATTTTTCGTTAAAGTCCGGAACAAATTATACCTATAGGCTAACATCTGTAAAAGGAAAATACACTTCCGATTACAGTAAGGAGGTTATGGTTGAAGGGCTTACAATTTCAGCCCCAACAAACCTAAGGGCCACAATCCTTTCAGAAACAAAAATTAATTTAACTTGGGAAGACAACTCCAATGATGAAACAGGCTTTAAAATCCAACAGAAGTCTGAACTTAGCAATACCTGGAAGCAAATCGGCAGCGTAAAGCCTAACACAACTAATCATGTGGTTGACAAACTTAAACCGGGTATTTTATACACTTTCAGAGTAATATCTTATAAGTCAGCCAATTATTTAAGCTCTGAAAGTGAAGAGTGTGAAATATTTATTAAAACCCTGTCAGCTCCATCCGATCTATCCTCAAAAGCCATCTCATCTTCTGCAATAAGCCTTGAATGGACAGATAACTCCTCAGGCGAACAAGGCTTTATTATCGAAAGAAAATCGGGTGAAAGCAAGTTTTTAGAAATTGAAAGAACCGATTCAAACGTAGTAAAATACACGGACAATAACCTTGATGCCGGGAAAGAATACTATTACAAAGTAAAAGCTTTTAACGGATCCTTATATACACATTACACCAACACTTCAATCTCCCTTACAAATTTCCCAAAAACTTTCGTAGATTTGAGTTCTGTACAATGGGCAAAAACAGCCATTGAAAACCTCGCCGGAAGAGATATAATTAAAGGAAAATCAACAAATCCGAATATTTTTGCACCTAATGACAAAATAACTAGGGCAGAATTTATAAACCTTGTGGTTATTGGTTTGCAGTTCAATAAATCTCCAGTCGGTACTTTTGAAGATGTAAAGCCCGAACATTGGTTTTATAAGAATGTTATAATTGCCAAGAATTTAGGTATAGTTTCAGGTATCGGAAATAATTTGTTTTATCCTAATGAGCTTATAAAAAGGGAAGACATGGCTGTTATACTGGCTAGAGCCTTGAAAATATCGGGTAATCCTTTGCCTGATTACGATTTAAGCATACTTGGCAAATATTCAGACAGAGACACTATATCGAATTATGCGTTAATAAGTATGGCTCTATTACACGGTGAAAAAATCATTAACGGTAAGAGCAGAACAATTATTGCTCCTAAGGATTATGCAACTAGAGCAGAGGCTGCTGTTATACTTTATAATACTTTAAAGGTGACCGGTACTAAATAACTTCCACTTTGTTAAACTAATATGAGTATAAAGTCTTTTTGTAATTTCCTTTCGCATTGCTTAACTCTTCTAATAAGCCTTTTATAGCAACCTGTCTAAATATAGATTAGGTTGTTCTTTTTTTACCCATTTTTTGAACTGGAGATTGCAAAGTTCTTTTTGGAATATCTAAATTAAAAAAATTATAATTGCCTGATAAATATGTTTTATTCTTGGATAATATAGTATGATAGGCTATAATTGTATGAAGAAATGTAGAATATACATGGAGGATAGAACGTATGAATAATGTAGACTTAACCGAAGCAGTGGAAGCCCTTATAAAATTTAGATCTGAACGCGATTGGTCTAAGTTCCATACCCCTAAAAATCTATCTATGTCCATCGCAATTGAATCTTCAGAGCTTATGGAACACTTTCAGTGGAAAAATGACGAGGAAGTAAATCAATATCTTTCCACTATCGAAAACCTAGAAAAAGTGAAGGAGGAAATAGCAGATACTCTCTCATACATTCTTCTTTTATCTACCGATCTTAATATTGATCTTAACCGTACTCTATTAGATAAAATAGAAAAGAACGCCAAGAAATATCCTGTTTTAAAGTGCAAGGGAAAAGCTGATAAATATAACAAACTATAAATATATCTTAAGGAGGCACTAAAATGTCACATAAAAATGGAAATACCCTTCCTAAAAGAAATGATATTGATAAAAAATACAAATGGACTCTCAGCGACATGTATCCGAATATTGACAAGTGGGAAAATGATGTAACTACCGTAAGGGGCTTTATTCTCGAGATTGTTAAATATAAAGGCACCTTAGATAAGAGCCCTGAGAAGCTTTTTCAGTGCCTCAAGCTAAGCAATGAAATGATGGCATTAAACGACATGATATTTGTGTATGCAAGGATGAAAAGAGATGAAGACAATGGAAATTCCACCTACCAAGCCCTTGCAGATAGGGCCTCAACTCTTGCTACAGAAGTTTATACCGCAATCTCCTTTATTGTTCCAGAGATTACATCCATACACAACGACAAACTTGATAGTTTCATAGACAGCTACGAGGAACTTAGAGTTTATAGGCAGTTCTTTAATGAAATTCTAAGGCAAAAAGAACACATACTCTCAGAAAAAGAAGAGGAACTCTTAGCTTTGTCTTCGGATATAGCAGGTACAGCAAGGGATATATTTACTATGTTCAATAATGCGGATTTGAAATTTCCGTTTATTAAGGATGAAAGCGGTGAGGATATTGAATTAACAAAAGGCAGATATACAAAGTTTCTTGAAAATTCAGACAGAAGGGTCAGAAAAGATGCTTTTACTGCACTTTATGATACCTACTCTAATTATAAAAACACTCTAGCCTCTTCCTTGACGGGTAATATGAAAGCAAATAAATTTTATTCCACTGCGCAAAAATACAATTCATCTTTAGAAGCTTCTCTCGATGGAGACAATATTAACCCTGATGTATACAATAACTTAATAGAAACTATAAACGAAAATCTCCCCTTGCTCCACCGTTATCTTAAGCTTCGTAAGAAAGCTTTGAAACTCGACGAACTGCATATGTATGACTTGTATGTACCCATTGTTGAAGAGACAAAGAAAAATATTTCCTATGAAGAAGCCTTGAAATTAGTTGAACAGGGATTAGCACCTATGGGTGAAGAATATATTGGCCAATTAAAAGAAGCTTTTAACTCAGGATGGGTGGATGTTTTTGAAAATCAGGGTAAAACTAGCGGCGCTTATTCTTGGGGAGCATATAAATCTCATCCATATGTTCTTCTAAACTATCAGGGAACAATAAATGATGTTTTTACTATTGCCCATGAGATGGGGCATGCACTCCACTCCCATTATACAAACATGACTCAACCCTATGTATATTCGGAATATAAAATATTTGTCGCTGAAGTAGCATCAACAGTAAACGAATGTTTACTTATGGAACATTTACTCAAAAACACAAGCAGTAAAGCAGAAAAAGCCTACCTTCTGAATCACTATTTAGAACAATTTAGAGGTACTATTTTCCGCCAGGTTATGTTTGCAGAATTTGAAAAGCAAACCCATTCAATGCTAAAAGAAGGAAAGGCAATCACTTCCGATATACTTTGCGACGTTTATCTTAAACTCAACCAAAAATACTTTGAAGCTGAAGTAAACGTAGACGATGCTATCAAAATGGAATGGGCAAGAATTCCCCATTTTTATACCAGTTTCTATGTTTATAAGTATGCAACAGGCTTTTCATCAGCCGTTGCAATTTCAAATTTGATTTTAAATGAGGGCCAGTCCGCTATCGACCGATATAAGGAGTTTTTAAAGGGCGGAAGTTCTGATTATCCTTTAGACCTTTTAAAAAAGGCTGGGGTCGACCTGTATACTCCCCAACCTGTTCAGGAGGCACTAAATGTATTTGAAAAAATACTTATTGAATTGGAGGCACTCCTATGAAAGATCCTCGTATAGAACAGCTAGCAAATAGCTTAATTAATTATTCGGTAGAACTCAAACCCGGAGAAAATATTCTTATAGAATGTATAGGCAATTGTATCGAACTTGCAAAGGAATTGGTAAAACAGGCTTATAACGTTGGCGGAGTTCCTTTTCTTACTGTAAAGAACAACGAACTTCTTAGGGTTTTATTAAGCGACTGTAACGAAGAACAGATAAAAATGACCGCTTCATACGAAATATCCCGCATGAAGGATATGAAAGCATATATTGGAATAAGAGCCGCAGAAAATGTCAGTGAACTTAGCGGGGTTCTTCAAAACAAAATGAAAACATATATGGAGCATTACTTAAAACCTCTCCACTCCGACCTTAGAGTAAAAAACACCAAATGGTGTATATTAAGATATCCCAACAATTCTATGGCACAACTTGCAAATATGCCAACTGAACATTTTGAGGATTTTTACTTCAATGTTTGCAATTTAGATTATAAAAAGATGTCTGCTGCCATGGATAATCTAGTTAAAGTTATGGAAAAGACCGACAAAGTCAGGATAGTTGCAAAAGATACCGATCTTTCTTTTTCCATTAAAGGACTTCCGGCAATAAAATGTGATGGCAAGTTGAATATTCCTGATGGTGAAGTTTTTACTGCTCCTGTAAAGACTTCTGTAAACGGTTTTATCACCTACAATACCCCCGCAGTATACCAAGGAATCACCTTTGAAAATATTCGGTTAGAATTTAAGGATGGTAAGATAATAAAAGCCATTTCAAACGATAATGAAAGAATAAATCATATATTCAATACTGACGAAGGTGCGAGGTTTGTAGGTGAATTTGCTATTGGAGTAAATCCTTCTATTGAAACACCTATGAAAGATACTCTTTTTGATGAAAAAATAAAGGGAAGCATACATTTTACCCCAGGAAGCTGCTATGACGAATGTGATAATGGAAACAAATCGGCAATTCACTGGGATCTTGTTCTAATACAAAGACCCGAATATGGCGGTGGGGAAATATGGTTCGATGATGTTCTTGTCAGAAAAGACGGACTCTTTGTAATTAATGAGTTGAAATGCTTAAACCCGGAAAACTTCTAATCTTTAATGATAGGCTTTGTGACTTAATTATTGTATAGGTTATTTTTTGAAATGGCCTAAAGTTCTATATTAAAAAAGTTCAAGGATCGCTTTTCTCCTTGAACTTTTCTAATATAAACTTTTTCTATTTTGAGTTCGATTACTATTTGTATGGATCTATTGTATTTATAGTTCCATCAGCATTATAAGTAATCTCTGTATATTTCACACATCTCTTCTGATTAACTCCGTTAGACAATGAAGAATCATGATAGAACAAATACCACTTGTCACCAATCTGCACAACGGATTGATGTGTTGTCCATCCTATAACAGGTTCAAGGATCCTTCCTTTATATACAAAAGGCCCTTTAGGGTTTTTACTCATTGCATAGACAATGTAATGGCTTGTACCTGTTGAATAGGTTAGATAATAATTTCCATTGTACTTATAAACCCAAGGAGCTTCAAAAAATCTCCTTTCCTCATCCCCAGCCAGAATAGGATTCCCATTCTCATCAACAATAGAAATCTCTTGTGGAGTTTCTTTTAAGGAAAGCATATCGTCACTTAGCTCAGCCACAACAGGTCCTAATGCTGGTTCTGATGCTGCGGGACCTTCAGCATCGACAACAAATTCTCCGGTCTGCCATTTCTCCAACTGTCCTCCCCATAATCCTCCAATATATATATATGCTTTGTTATCGTCATCTACAAGCACTGCAGGATCTATACTAAAACTACCTTTCATATAATCCTGTTGGGGAATAAAAGGTCCTGCTGGAGACTTGCTTGTGGCAACACCAATCCTAAATATGTCATCATTGTCCTTTGCTGGGAAGTAGAAGTAATAAGTATTATTCTTAAATGCTGCATCGGGCGCCCACATTTGCTTTTTTGCCCACGGAACATCATTAATGTGAAGTGCAACTCCATGATCTACTACAGGAGAATCAAAATTGTCCATAGATAAAACATGGTAATCCTCCATCATGTACTGATCTCCATTGTCGTTTGATTCCACTTCTATATCCCTGTCATGGGATGGATAAATGTAAATTTTCCCTTCAAATACATGTGCTGAAGGATCTGCAGTGTAAATATGTGTTACTAACGGCTCCTTTTGCTTTGGAATTCTCTCCATCTAATCCTCTCCTTAGCTTTTAATAAATATTACTATATTGTAATATACTTTTGCTTTAATATAAAGCTTTTTAGTGCCCTTTTGCTGAAAAACAAAATATTTCAGGCGCTTTTGCCTTTCGCTTTTACTAAGTTAACATCAAATAAAACTTCTGAACATCTCTCTCCTCCATTTTTGTCTCATCCAATCTATTTAAAATTGGCAAAAAAAGAGGGTTAGTCGTTGCGACTAACCCTTGTAAAGGGGGTCAAAATGTATTTTGTGAGGTCAATATTATTATTGCCCCTCCTTCGGAATTTATATACATGTTTACAAAAATTTTTTTTAATAGTTTTTATAAACTTAAAATCCGAATACAAATCGCAACTAATTACTATCCATATTAAATTTTTCTTTAATCTCAAATACGATTTCCTCTATATTCTTGTTAGAACAAACAATTGTAATATCTGCATGTTTCTCATATAAAGGTACTCTTTCATTATAAACATCTACTAACGACTTAACCTTTTCTTTAACTATTCCCCGGCTTTTAAAATCATTAAGCCTTTGTTCCATCTCATCAAATCTCAACTTCAGATAAATAAGGATGCTGTCTTTTTTCAAATGGTTAAGAGCTGAATTACTGTATATAACGCTTCCCCCGGTTGCTATTACATGATCCTTTACCTCTAGATCTACGGCAACCCGTTCCTCCATCTCAAGAAACTTGTTTATGCCATACTTATCAATAATGTCCTGTAAAAACATGCCATGCTTTTGCTGAATCAATAAATCGGTATCAACAAAAGGTTTTCTCATAACTTTAGCTAATACGACACCTACAGTACTTTTTCCAGCCCCAGGCATCCCTATCAATACAATATTTGATTTGTTCATAGACAGCTCCTAAAACTCTTATTTAAGGTACTTCCAAAAGATAAAAAATCTTAATCAAATACTAATTTCCGCTATATGGTAATGTTTGAATTTATTTAGTTGACTGAGATCAGAAATATTTGACTATAATATATATATTACTCCATTCTTTATGTTTTAAACATTTTTCTATATAATCGAGGAGGATAAAAAATGAATAATAAAACTGAAATTATAAATGCCGAAAACTTAAACATTGATTCAACATTAGAAAAACTTTATGCAGAACTTAGCTCGAACGAATCACTCATACTAGACATAGGAAACAATTACTTTCATCAAACCGACAAAATATATGACACCCTTGCAACGAAAGGCTATGATGTAAAAAAGTCCTTTAAAAATGGCAGGAATCAAATACTTGTTAGTAAAAAATAATAAAAGTAAAATAACCTATTACAATATTTAAGTCATAAAAGTCCTTCACGAAAGCTTAAAAGATTCCAAACAGAAGAACATTATTTTGCTTCGCAAAAAATGCAAATCAGATTTTTTTGAAATCACCTAAATCGTGAGGGTTAATTTCCACACTTATATCTGTTTATTACATTTGTAGGGCATACTTTCATACACTCTCCACAATTAGTACAAAGCTCAGGATTAATCTTAGCTAGAGTTCCATTAACAGTAATAGCTCCACTAGGACAGACCTTAGAGCACTTTCCACAACCTATGCATCCTACATTGCAGCTTTTCCTAACTATAGCCCCTTTGTCCATACTACTGCATGAAACAGTGTACTCATCACATATAGGAACCATTTCAATAATTTTCTTAGGACATGCAGCAACACACTTTTCACAAGCCTTACATTTAGACTCAATTACTCTAGCTAGCCCATCCACCATCTCTATTGCATCAAAAGGACATGCCCTTGCGCAGTTTCCAAGGCCTACACAACCGTAGGTACATGCTGATGGACCCCCAAAAAGATTTGCTGCAGCAGTGCAATCCTCTATCCCAGAATAGTCAAATTTAGTTTTACATGAAGTGTAAGTACCTCCACACATTACCCTCGCGGTTTTAGCAGCCGCTGACTCGGCTTTTACTCCTAAAATATCGCTTATACCTTTTGCAACAGCGTCTCCACCAACGGGGCAACCATTTATACTACATTTACCAGCTACGACAGCTTCGGCAAAACCGTCACAACCTGTAAAACCGCAAGCTCCGCAGTTTGCGCCCGGCAGGACTTCCCTTACTTCTGCAATTCTTCCATCTGCTTTCACTTCAAATTTCTTAGAAGCAAAAGCCAAACCAACGCCAAATATCAGTCCTAAGCCACCAATTAAATAAGTTGGCACTAATAACTCCTGTAGCATAATTCCAACACCTTCCCTCTAAATTCCAAAAAGTCCCTTAAATCCTAAAAATGCCATAGAAACAAGGGAAGCCGCAATAAGTGATATTGGCAACCCTTTAAGTGATTCAGGGATATCGCTATACTCAAGTTTTTCCCTGACACCTGCAAATAATACCAAAGCAAGTGTAAAACCTACACCTGAAAACAATCCAAATAAAGTGGAGTTTAGAACATTATAATTCTTGTCTATATTTATAAGAGCAGCTCCTAGCACCGCACAATTTGTTGTTATAAGCGGAAGATATATGCCCAATGCCTTATAAAGTGAAGGCATAAACTTCTTTAGCACAATCTCCACAAACTGAACCAAGGAAGCTATAATCAATATGAAAGTAATTGTATTCAGATAACCTAGACCATAAGGATTTAAAAACAAATCATAAATTGCCCTTGTTATACATGAAGAAATGGTCATAACAAATACAACCGCACCACCCATTCCAAGAGCAGTATCAAGCTTTTTAGATACACCTAGAAAAGGACAAATGCCCAAGAACTGTGACAGCACAAAATTATTTACCAATATCGCACTAATTGCAATTAACAATACATTATCCATTATGCCTCATCCCCCTTACCTTTTCCGGCTGCACCACAGGGCATCGGGCATGATGCACAGCTCTTATTTTGTGTTGAATTCATTGATGAGAACTTATTAATAAGTCCCATAATTATTCCAAATACTAAGAATCCTCCCGGAGGAAGTATCATAATTAACGCCGGATCAAACAAGTCCTTTGTAACAGTAAATCCAAACCAAGTTCCTGCACCGAGCAATTCCCTTACAGTTCCAATTGTAAGCAATGCAAAAGTAAAACCAATTCCCATTCCAATTCCATCTAATATCGACAACATTGCATTATTTTTGTTTGCAAACATTTCAGCCCTTGCTAATATAATACAGTTAACAACTATAAGAGGTATAAATATACCAAGCTCTTTATCTAGTTCAGGAAGATATGCTTTAAGAAGCATCTGAACAATTGTAACAAAACCCGATATTATTGTTATATAGGCAGGAATTCTTACCTTATCGGGAATCACCTTTCTAAGTAGTGATATTACCAAATTTGAACAAACTAAAACTACTGTAGCTGCAAGTCCCATACCAATACCATTTTTTGCTGAGGTAGTTACTGCAAGGGTAGGGCACGTTCCTAAAACTAATCTGAATACGGGATTCTCCTTTAGAATACCATTAGTCAGGGTCTTTATTGTTTTCACCAAGACTCCCCCCTTTTTCTTTAATCTTTCTGTCTACGTCTATTGCTTCTTGTGTTGCTTTTACAACAGCCTTTGAGGATATTGTTGCACCACTTACAGCATCTATTTCTTCTTCTTTTGAACCACCCATTTTAACAACTGTTAACTCTGCTTTTGGTGCAATACCCTTTAGCTGTGAAATAAACGGTTCATCCTGTGTTTTTGAGCCAAGCCCCGGTGTCTCACTATGACTTACAATCTTAACACCTGTTGTTTTACCACTATTGTCTATACCAACGGCTATTGAAATAACACCTCCATAGCCTTTACTTTCTACCGAGTAAACCCTTCCTATCACTTCGCCACCTTTTAGGCTTTTAAAGACTTTTTTGACAAGCCTATCCTCATCAGTTGTACCAATAATTGAATCTAAGTCTTTAATCTCTTCAAAGTCTTCAGCCTCTGAAAAAACTTCTCTTCTCGCACTTTCTTCCTGAATTCTGACCTGTTCTGAAATAGCATCCTTTGTTGCGTAGTTTGTAAGTGCAAGTGCCATTGTAACTATTGTACATATCAAAAACAAAACTATTGTAGGCTTAATTATATCACGCAACGGCTTTTTCACCTCCAAAACTTTTTGGTACCGTGTATCTGTCAATAAGTGGCACACAAATGTTCATAAGCAATATTGCATAGGATACACCTTCAGGATAACCGGTATAGAGCCTTATAACAGCAGTCAGAACTCCACATCCAATCCCCATAATTATACGTCCTTTAAATGTGACCGGAGATGTGGCATAGTCAGTTGCCATATAAAACGCTCCTAACATCAAACCACCTGATAGTATATGATATATCCAATCACCCGTAAGTAAAGTCTGTCCTCCTAAAATCCATGTTACTAAAGCAACACTACCTATAAAGACGATAGGAATTTCCAAACCTATAACTCTTCTATACAAAAGATATGCCGCACCAATAAGCAGCGCTGCCACAGAAGTCTCACCTATACATCCCGATATATTTCCGACAAACAAATCCCAATATCCTACAAGATTCGCTTCATTTCCCCTCACAAATTCCTTCATTTGAAATAACGGAGTTGCAGATGAAATTGCGTCTGGCCCCGGCGTAACAAAAGTTGTCATCTGAGTTACAAAAGCGTTAAGCAAAAATACTCTTGCAACTAATGCCGGATTCATAAAATTTTGACCCAGGCCGCCAAATAACTGTTTAACAATTACAATTGCAACTACTCCGCCAACAGCAGCCATCCATAGGGGGATTGTAGGGGGAAGATTTAATGCAAGTAGCAAACCTGTTACTACTGCACTCAAATCAGATATGGTCGAGTCTTTCTTCAAAACCCTTCTTGTCAAATATTCCGAAGCTAAACATGATAATACTGTAACCAATACGACCAAAGACGCTTTAAGTCCAAAAAAGTATATCCCGGCAACTGTTGCCGGAAGTAATGCTATAACAACATCTAGCATTATTCTCTGTGTGTTTGATTTCTCCCTAATATGGGGGGAAGATGACACAACAAGTCTATTTTCCAAATTATTTACCCCCTTTTGCAGCTGCTTGTCTAACTAGTGACTTGCCAAGCCTTATTGACTGTACAAGATGTATCTTTGCGGGACATGCATAAGAGCAACTACCACACTCTATACAGTCATTTACATGGTACTTCCTAAGTTCTTCAACGTTTTCCTTCAAAGCATTGTTGTTTAAATAAAGCGGCAGTAAATTCATCGGACATGCCCCAACACACCTGCCACATCTTATACAAGAACTGGATTTAGGAAGTATTGCCTCTTTTTCATCAAATGCTAAAAGTGCGTTTGTGTGTTTGAGAACCGAAGTCTCAAAAGAAAATTGGGCAATTCCCATCATAGGTCCACCCATAAGTACCTTTACTGGTGGAACTTTAAAACCGCCAATAAATTCAAATACATCCGAAAGTGAAGTACCTATAAGAACTTCTAGATTTGAGGGATTATTTACGGCAGTGCCGTCAACTGTGACTCTTTTTTTAATGAGAGGCATCCCTGTCTTTACATACTCGGAAATAAATGAAATGCTGTTAACATTCATAACGATTACACCAACATCGGAAGGCAGCTTTCCCGCGGGAACCTTTCTTCCTGTAGTAGCATAAATCAGCATTTTTTCAGCACCTTGGGGATAGCGAGATTTGAGTTTTACAACATCGACTTTGTCACTTTTAGACGCCACATGCACCATCTCTTTTATTGCTTCAGGTTTATTGTCCTCAATACCGATAAGCACTTTTTTGATTTTCAGTGCTTCCATTACAATGTTTATTCCATTTAAAACATTCCAAGAATTTTCTATAATCTCTCTATAATCTGAAGTGATAAAAGGCTCACATTCAGCAGCATTAATAATTAGTGTATCGATTTTTTTGCCTTGTGGAGGTGAAAGCTTTATATGTGCTGGAAATCCAGCTCCACCTAAACCCACTAACCCGGACTTTCTTATGGCACCTATAAATTCTTCACTGCTTGAGTATTTAGGAGGCTTAATGCCCTCGTCAAGCTCTTGCTTTCCATCAGTTTTAATTTCAACAGATGTGATATAGACACCTCCGGCATAAAGCCTTGGAGACACATCAGTTACAATTCCTGAAACGCTTGAATGCACTGGAGCAGAGACAAATTTATCTGTGTTTCCAAGCACCTGCCCCACTTTAACTTCATCCCCCTTTTGAACACAAGGTTCACAGGGCGCACCAATGTGCTGAAGCATAGGAATAACAACCTTTTCAGGCACTATCATTTTAACTGTTTCACAATTTTCAGTCCTTTTGAAATGCGGAACATTGGCCCCACCTTTAAACATACTTTTAAACAACATATATTCAACCCCATTTTATCTTTATATTAATTCTATGTAGTTTAATTTTTACCCTATACATTAATATTAGCACACGTCTTATGCCATTGAAATATTTAGAATTTGTAAAATAAAATCAACTTTTTTGAAACACCCATTGACCAGTTATTTTTTGGAATCACCTAATATCTCAAAGCCTCTCAAATTTTTGAAATAAAAAGCTCCATAATTTCTGGAAATAACATTAGCTTCACAGGGGATTCCCCTTTCTAAACCCCAGTAAAGGAATTTAAAAAAATAGGGCTCCTAAAATTCCTATACTCCAAGAAAAAAGCACTCTTCATTGAGCGAATATAACTTCTTAAGCAAACATCTATAATTATATTTATTACACTCAAATAAGTCAAATGCAATATCGGGCATTTAATAATTAGAAACACTATTGAATATTGTATACACGCCATGTTCACTACCATCTTAAAAAATTTGATGTAATTGAATTTAAAATATTGAATAGGATATTTAAAGAAACAATTTGAAGTAAAGCTTAAAATTTACAAAATATCGTTTTTTTATACTTGAGTACATCATATATTATTATGAACTCTTTATTTTACGAAAAATATTCTACATTAGAATACTTAGGAAGATAAATTCATTTGTTTGTAAAATCCGATAATTTCCTATATTTTCACATGCTTTTAATGAAAATATAGCATATTTATCGGATTTCATATAATAAAAGTTTTTAGAAAGGTTAGGCAATTTCAAAGAATAACTTTACAATATTTAGGCCACAAAGCCCATCAAAGCTTTTGAAATGACAATTGACCAGTTATTTTATTGGAATCACCTTAAAACAATTAATGCAAGCTTTTTTTAAGCACTATATTAAAAACATAATTAATTTGATAATTTTTGCAGCCATACTTTTTGGACTTTATATAGGAATAAAATATGTTCTTATTTACCTAGCCCCTTTTCTTATAGCTGCTGTAATTTCTGCTGCTAATGAGCCAATTATTCTTTTTATTGAGAAAAAATGCAATCTAAACAGGAAAACTTCAACAATAATATCACTTACACTTAGCATATGCTTTATGGCAGCTCTCGTTGTAACCATACTTTTCAAGATATATACAGAGCTTATAAAACTACAAAACAATCTTCCTAACTATGTAACTAGTATTTCTTACCTTCTATCGAGTTATTATTCAAAGGTAAATACATTTTATAACAGTCTCCCATTAAATGTTCAAGAAAATTTCAAAGATAATGTACTCGTCTTTTTACCAAAATTAGAAGGAGCTATAACTCTCTTAGCCAGCTCTATTATAGCTAGTATATCCTCCTTACCCAAACTCGGGATTTTTATCACTGTCGTCCTTTTATCTTCTTACTTCATAAGCAGTGATAAAAAGAATATAAGAAATTTTATATACAGACAAATACCACACGAGTCGAAAAAGAACTTCTACAACGCAAAAAGCGGTGCTGTATCGTCCATATTCGGCTATTTTAGAGCCCAGCTAATACTAATGGTCGTAACCTTCGTTATATCCACATTAGGCTTCTTTATAATAAATACCGACTACGCAGTCCTAATGGGTTTGCTAACTGCAATAGCAGATGGTATACCTCTTTTGGGCTCGGCTATTGTAATGGTTCCTTGGATAATTTTAAACTTTATTAGCGGAAATGTCCGAATGGCATTAGGTCTTTTAAGTATATATTTGTTCGCTATTATTGTAAGACAAATAATTGAACCAAAGATAGTTTCCAATCAAACTGGTCTTCACCCACTTGTAACCCTAATTTCGATGTATTTAGGCTTAATGATATTCGGTGTATTCGGATTGTTCTTAGGTCCGATAACAATGATTTTACTAAAAAATCTTCATTCATCTGGCATTATCTCTATTTGGAAAGATTCGCCATAACAACACGTTCAATCCCTGCTAAGTCTTTTTGCACCTTAATGTTTTCAAAACTTGATTCTAGGATCTTCACAACCTTTTGAGCCTGATCAAAGCCTACTTCAAAGGCTAGAAGACCCTTTGGCTTTAAAAAGCCCACTGATTTTTCCGCTATTTCCCTATAAAAATCAAGGCCATCCTCTCCTCCACCTAAAGCAATTGTTGGCTCAAAATCCTTAACTTGCTTATCAAGCGTTTTAATAACTTCAATTGGAATATATGGAGGGTTAGATACAATTATATTAAATTTTTTGGAGGGAATATTCTCAAAAAGGTCGCTTTCAACAAAAACAGTATTTTTATCAACACCATAATTTCTAGCATTTAACCTTGCAATTTCTAGAGCTCCTTTTGAAATATCAACTCCCATAACCTGTGCATTTTTGCAATAGTAAGCAAGACTTATAGCTATACAGCCAGAACCGGTGCCTATATCGAGAATACTAACATTATCTTTTTGACCAACATACCCAAGCACAGATTCTACCAATATTTCGGTATCCTGTCTTGGGATTAAGACCTCTCGGCAAACATTAAAATTTAAAGACATAAATTCCTGACACCCTGTTATATATTGGAGAGGCTCTCCTTCTATTCTCCTTTTTAAAGACTCACAATACCTTTCATATTCATCTTTGCTTAATAAATATTCATCGTGGGAATAAAGGTAAGTCTTCTCGCAACCAAGAACATAGCACAATATTGCCCCGGCTGTAATTACCGGGGCATCAATATTTGATAACTTTAGCTTTCCAATACCTTCTGTAAAAGCATCCTTTAATATCACTGTAATCTCCCTTTTTATTATTCACAAAAATTCAATCGGCAAATTCCAAAAAATAATCTATGCAATATCTAAGGTGTTTCAAAAAAATTCATTAGTCAATGTATA
>CAYXPB010000037.1:20744-25558 GCA_964466645.1 uncultured Acetivibrio sp.
GTTTCAACCCAATAAAATCAGCTTTTTTGAAACACTCATTGACCAGTTATTTTTTAGGAATCACCTAAGCCAAAAAGCCCATCAATTTTTTGAAATGATAACTGCAAAGTTTTTAGAATAAACTTATTTAGTTATTACCACTTATCTTCACCTTCATTTGTAGTTTCCAAAACATTTTTCATTGCTTCTATAGCAACCTCAACCATACTGTCATCAGGCTCTTTGGTGGTATATTTTTGAAACATCAAACCCGGCACATTTAATAATTGCACAGCCTTTGATTGACTTTTTCCTGCAAACTTGATAATTTCATAAGAAATTCCTGCAACAACAGGTAACAATATTAATCTTATTATCATATTCTTCCAAGCTTCATCATGCCA
Source organism: uncultured Acetivibrio sp. (assembly GCA_964466645.1). Taxonomy (GTDB): domain Bacteria; phylum Bacillota; class Clostridia; order Acetivibrionales; family Acetivibrionaceae; genus Acetivibrio. The sequence goes on from CAYXPB010000037.1 coordinate 21,128, forward strand.
ACCAGCAAAAGAAAACACCAAAATACTTACAACCATAACTGTAAAAAGGAACGAAGTTCCACACCTAGGATGTCTAGTTGTGTACTTCTGAATATTCTCTACAGTAAGTTCTTCTCCATGTTCGTAGCAGTGGATGGTTTTGTGCTCTGCACCATGATACTGCCAAACCCTCTTTATATCGTTTAATTTTGATATTAATACAATATAGGAGAAAAATAAAATTATTTTTACTATACCCTCAACAAGGTTGTACAATACAACTCCTGAATTTGTTTCCCTGTCAAAAGGTAAAAAGCCCGCAATAAAGTTTGGAAGCAATATAAAAAGAACAACACTAAATATTAACGAAACAAATACAGATATATATATCAAAGCATCCTGAAGTTTATTTCCAAAAACTTTACCTAAAACTTTCTCAAAAAACTGATCAAACTTTGATGGTTCTTTTTCTTTTTCCCCTTCTTCCTCAAGATCCACAAACTCGGCTGAAAACATTAGGGCTTTTATACCAACAACCATTTGTTTGAAAAGGCCTACAACCCCTCTTACCAAAGGTAATTTAGAAAGCTTACTTTTCTTTGGCAGCGGCCTCTTTTCTACTATTATTTCTCCATCCGGTTTCCTAACCGCAATTGCTATATTATTAGGCCCCATCATCAACAAACCTTCAATAAGAGCCTGCCCCCCTATACTGGTCATATGCTTTGGTTTATCATATATGTCTGAGCTTTTCATTGTCGACCTCATTTCACATTTTTCTTTAATTATACTCCATGCACATTGCAAACTCAAGGGAGTATATCAATACTCCAAGAAAATTATGTACATTTGTCCAATGAACAATTAATACCACCATAAATTAAATTTAAAGGGACCCCTAGGGCCCCTTTAAGTTTTATTATTTGCTTGATATTAAAAACAAATGTTCAATGTCACTATTTTTCAATTACTATATCTATTCTCCTGTTTTTCTGACGATTCACTTCTGTATCATTAGGTGCTATAGGCCTGAACTCACCATTTCCGGTTGCCGTTAATTGGGTAGGCTCAAGGGAACACTCATTGACAAAGAAAATAACTACGTTTGTTGCTCTTTTTGTAGACAACTCCCAATTAGTAGGAAAAAGGCTTGTTTTAATTGGTACATTGTCAGTGTGTCCCTGTACTGCTATCTCGGTATCAAGCTGCCTCATTAATTCTGCTACTTTCTTTATTGTCTCCTTACCAGACTCTTTTATGTCTGCTTTTCCAACATCAAAAAGTATAACAGAATCAATTCTAAGTATTATGGAAGTCTTATCGTCAATCACATGTACATATTGACCAAGATTAAGACCTGAAATAAGATCTTCTACCTGTTTCTTGAATCCTTTAATAGCTGCATCTTTATTTTGACCCTCACTGTCTGAATCATTTCCACCCTTATTATTATTATTTGCGTTTTTATCTTCAACATCTGATGGCAAAGTCTCGTCCAAAAGATTGATAACATCTTCACCATTATTATAATTGTATATCTCACCATTGCTAACATTCATAAAAGCTGAACGCAGGGATTGTGCAACTTCCTCAAATTTCTTACTGTCAACAGATGCCATAGAAAAAAGCAATATAAAGAAGGTCAGCAAAAGCGTAACTAAATCGCTATATGTCGTCATCCATTCAGGTGCTCCCTCTTGCACTTCATCTTCAGGAAGACTCTTCCTATTTGCTTTACTCATATTTTACCTCACTTTTACAGATTATTAGCTCTCTTTATTTTTCTCTTCTGCATTTCGCTCACTAGATAATTTGTCATAATCAAGTTTCTGTCTAGGCGATAGGAATGTCTTCAACTTATGTTCGAGTATCTTTGGGTTTTCACCTGCCTGTATGGACAATACCCCTTCTATAATCATTCTCTTTTCTTGTATTTCCTCTTTACTTTTTAAGGACAATTTGTTTGCAATAGGATTACAAATAAAGTTTGCAAGAACACTACCATAGAAAGTTGTTACCAGCGCTACCGCCATTGCCGGACCAATACCAGAAGGGTCATCAAGGGTATTAAGCAACTGAATAAGACCTATTAGAGTACCTATCATACCCCAAGCTGGAAATTGAGTAGCCATCGTTTTAAAAAGACCAGAGCCTTTATCATGCCTTGACTTCATATTCTCAATTTCTAAATCCATTGAGTCAATTATAATCTCAGGTTCTACTCCATCAACTACAAGCTGAAGAGATTCCTTTAAGAAATCATCCTCTATGTGCTCCTGTTCTGCCTCAAGAGAAAGTAAACCATCACGTCTAGCTTTCATTGAAAGTTCCACCAATAGTTTTATTATATTAGCCTGAGAAGTTTGTTTTCCAATAAATACTTTAACAACAACTTTCATTATGAGTTTGACTTCGGCTAACTTATATGAAATTAGACTTGCTGAAACACCTCCTCCAAGAACTATAACAATTGAAGCAAAGTCATAGAAAGTTCGGAGACCACTATTAATAAGTATTGACCAAATTATACAAAAGACTCCAAATACTATACCAATAATTGTTGCTATATCCATATTTCCGCCTCTAGTCTATATATTTTTTTTGAGGTATAATTCACTTTCATATAATTTATCGGTAACTTTGGATATTTATTTTATAGTTTATATCACAAATTTTTTTTAAATAGGATTCTTTAGAATTGACCTTGCATTAAAATCGCAAATATTCCATATTAAATAAGAATGTGTTATTATAAAGAACAAAATATATTTTCTATAAAGGAGCTGCCATGTTTTCAAACAAGACAAAAAATATATTTTCGGTATCAATCTTTTTAATGTATATTGCATTTATTTTATTTAACACTTTTTATTTCATTCGCACCAAACCATTAAAAGCATATTTTAGAGAACATGCTACAATATACACATTACTTTTTATTATAGCTGCATTCGTTTCTGCCGGAATAATAATTTTTCTTTGCAAGAAGTTTTTGACTAAAATAAATCTTGACAGACAATTGCCTGTGCTATTACTACTTGTTCTTATTACAGCAATCCCAAGATTAATATGGATTACATGTATAAAAGTAACTCCACTAAGCGACTTTAACACGTATCACATAATTGCTTCAGCCATTGCAAAAGGTAACTTTACTGGAGGGAGTTATATTGCCTTATTTCCTCATTATATAGGTTTTCCTGTTTTATTGGCGCCTTTTTATATGCTATTCGGGCCATATTCCGATGTTGCAACCCTTTTAAATGTAGTTTTAAGCTGCGGAATTTCCCTTCTCATTTATTACACAGGATCTAATATTTTTGATAGAAAATGTGGTTTTGTTAGTGTACTTATTTGGGCACTTTGGCCTTCTCAAATTTTCTATACCTCTTTAGTATCTACTGAGATGCTATTTACATTTTTAATGCTTTTGTGTATCTATTTCTTTACAAGGATTTTAAATAGTAGAAATGGTGTTTTTTCAACTTTTTTAAAGTTTGCCCTTTTAGGTGTTATATGTTGTCTTTCTAATGTAATTCGACCTATTGGTTTAATCGTTTTAATTGCTATAGGTTTATATTACCTAATATTTGCAATAGAAAAAATAAAGATTAAAAACAACACTTTTAGTAGTAAAATAGTCTTTTTGTCTTCTCTCTTAGCTGGTTACCTTATAACTTCAACGCTAATAAGCATTGCAACTTCAAATGCTATTGATAGAGAAATTGCAAAATATCCCTTCGGTTTCAATATTTATGTAGGTTCAAATTATGCTAGTAATGGCTCCTGGAATGTAGCAGACTCAAATACACTTATCGAAATCCAAAAAACACCCGGAATCAAGCCTCAAGAAATTCATAATGAACTTCTACGGCGTTCATGGGAGAGAATAACAAGCAGATCACTTTCAGGAAATTTAAAATTCATATACAACAAACATGCCATGATTTGGCCTGTTGACTACGAAAGCTTATTATATATTAAATCAGGGCTTATTCAGCAGGATACAAAGTTTGACTTTTATAAGTTTGAAAGTCTTCTTATAAAGGTATCCAATTTCTATTACCACACTATACTATTACTTTGTGTTTTTGGTGGAATTATACTGGTGTTGAAGAAAAATCAGGGTGTACCTCTATTTCTTGTGATAATACTACTAGGTATAATATTCCTTCATATGATAGTAGAGGTTGCAGGTAGATACCATTTTCCTTCAATTTCAATCTTTTCTATACTCGCAAGTTATGGCATTTGTTCTTTTAGCGATTTTCAAAAAACAGATATAGTGATTTCAAAAAATTAAAGGTTCAACTTCCGCTCATATAATTTAGGTTGTTTAAGCAGTATAAAAAGGCTCTTGGAATATTCATTCCAAGAGCCTTGGCGCGCCCAAGAGGAGTCGAACCCCTAACCTTCTGATCCGTAGTCAGACACTCTATCCAATTGAGCTAT
>CAYXPB010000038.1:0-2224 GCA_964466645.1 uncultured Acetivibrio sp.
CATCCCTTGGCATTAGAGCGCCTCTTTCCGGATACCACTCTTCCATAAAATACCATTTCTTGCCATCTCTAATGGTATATAATCTTCCTCCAAGACCTCTTGCCGCTTCAGTAATAAGCATTCTCTTTCCGGGTGTATCAATAGTGGTTGGATGGTACTGTACCATCTCTAAATTTGCAAATTTCAAGCCTTGCATCATTACTAATCCGCTACAACTTCCTTCATTAATGACAGATCCGGATGTCTTTCCATAAACACGATTTGGTGCTCCTGAAGCTATAATAACAGCATCAGCAGGAAACACTTCAATTATTGACCTTTGCTTATGAATCATTACGGCCCCTACACACTCTTGATTATAATCAAGTACTAATGAAAGGAAATACCATCCAGTAAGTCTTTCTATCTTATCTTCATCTTCATATTTTCTGCATTCGGCCGATAGAGCAGTAATAATCTGTTTACCAGTATGTGCCCCTGAATAAGCGGTTCGCATCTTAGACTGTCCACCGAAATATCGTAAATCTATTTGTTTGTTTTTATCTCTACTAAAATTAACACCACGCTCTGCCAACCATTCAACAACTGCGGATGCATTTTGTGTAAGTCTCTTAACTGCTATAGGGTCATTTAAGTTGCATCCTCCATTAATTGTATCTACATAATGTTCATTTGGCGAATCATTTTCCCCTTTTGTATTTAACGCAGCATTTATACCACCCATGGCCATAACAGACTGTGAACGTTCAGAAAGCATTGGTGAAACAAGTTTTACACTATGCCCGTTCTCAGCACATTTAATTGCTGCAGTTATTCCTGAAAAACCACATCCTATAACAAGAATTCGTTTCATTTTTCTAACACCTCAAATGTAATTACAACATTTATCCTTTCTTAGTTTTTATTAACGTTAACAATCCTCATATCCATTAACCAACAATAATTATGCAAATGTAAATACTGTGTGGGCATAAGTCAATACTATAAAAATCACTATACTAATTATGCCTACAATAGTTTTGATAATGTCGTACATTTTCCTGTTTGTTACTATACCACAGGAAATCACAATATGGGGAAGTGAAATCCATAAATGAACTGCAACAGTAAGATATAGAAAAATGTCAGAAACCCACCAAGCTATATCGAGAGCCTGTGTACCAAAAACTTTATGCAGTTCCAAGAAAATACTATGTAGTACAGCAAAACCAAAAATACAAATTCCAGAAACATTTTGCAATCCATGTTCCGGTATAAATTTCATATAAAATCTTTCATTCCTTGTTCTCTTGGCATTTTTAACCATATTTATCAGAGCAAATATCATATGTATGGTTAAAAAAACTGCTAGCATAATTCCACCTATATTTAGAACAGGATGATAAGGCATTAAACCCAAAAAGTATTTAACTGTCAAAATACTGTGCCATATAAAAGTACTTACGCTCATAAACCCAAAAAATGCAATTACTTTCTTTCCCATCAGATTAACTCCTTTTGTTCACAAATTATTTAAAGTCAGAATCAAACTGGTTTTGTGCCATAATTATAAAGTAGAATTAATTATTTCGGTAAGTCGTTTTGATAGATTAAACATAAACAATCCATTACCATTACTGAAGTAAAAGTGTCCACCCGAAAATATAGTAATCTTTACTTCTTTGTCTGAGCATTCTCTCCAACTTTCAAGATTTTCTTTTGAAGCAATTTTGTCCGAATTGCCGCCATAAACATCTATTGGTATCGGAAGCCTTATAAGGTCATTAGCTTTAAAAGTTTCACACATCTTCAAATCATTCCTAAAAATAGGAAGTAGCATATCAACAAATTCACTATTCTCTTTAATTACATCAGGTATTCCCCCAATCTGATAAAGTTTATTTTTCAAATCCTTATCATTGAGTAAATACAAATGATTTTCACTTGGTTCCATTATTTCTGAGAAACACTTGTCTTTTTGATTTAAATAATTAGGGGCTTTCAAGCTTGATACAAACAATCTTTTAGGTAAAGACAACCCCCTTTTATAAATCTGAACCGCAGTTTGGTATGCTATAAGTGCACCCATACTATGCCCAAAAAGTGCATACGGAATATTAAAGTATTTACTGATAGCATCTGTGATTTCCGTAACCAGCTGGTCAGAGTCGCCAATTAATTCGTCTTTTACTCTACCTCCTCGTCCAGGCAGTCTTATCAGGCATATTTCAATGTCTGTCGGAAG
>CAYXPB010000038.1:2234-10233 GCA_964466645.1 uncultured Acetivibrio sp.
AGATATTCCTCCCACTTGTAGTAAACCGAAACATCACTTCCTGCTGGCGGGAAAAGAAACAATCTCAATTTAATCTCACTTTCTTCAGACTTACTTTTTCTAAATATCCACTTTTCGTTATAACAGTAAATTGGATTTTTACTTCGTATCATTCTTCGATCAGTTCCTTCTTATTTTTTTTAATAGCAAAAAATGCAAGTATGTGATAAATAGCGCCAGATACACCACCCATTAATGCTGTAAACTGCATAACTGCCATTTGAGATCCGTCAGGAAAATAGACAATAATGTCAGTCATTGCAAAAATCATTGTTAACAGCAATGCAACACCGGATAAAATACCAAACACATTTGTAGTCTTTGAGAACAAATTGCATCCCTGTGCCAGAATACTACTTACTAAATACCATGCACCAAGAGCACCAAACATCCATAGATAATCAGGATCAATTCCAATACCAATTATTAGAATTAATGATTTATATATTTCAGGCTGATTCGTAAAGTTTTCTATGTAATTCCATTGGAATATCTCCTTATACCACTGTATTGCACTTATTACAGAAGCTGAATAACCCATTATCTTGACCCAATTATACAACCCCTCCAGCTTATGACTTTTCCTTCTTATAATCACATCAGCAGCAGTTATCCATAGGATTGTTATGAACGCAATTACAACAAACATATATCTCCATATATGAGGAATAACCGGATGAAGATATAACTGGTTGAGGTACTCTTCTCCCCTATACTTTTCGGCCGGGTCAAATATCATTAGAACTCCAATTACAAAATAGAATACACCAATAACTAAAGATGCCCACATTCCCCAATTAATAATACTACGCCTTTTAACTCTTTCAACTTCATTCATTATTAATCCCCCCATATAATATTAATTTATTTCTTTATGGTAAAAACTCTGTATTTATACACTTATCTGCTGTATTTACAAGCATATGTGATGAATATTGCCTTTCTGAAACAAATTTTTCGTCTGAAATAACTATTATTTCGTCCTTATTAACTTTATACATATTTTCACAGTATTCAATTGCTTTATCAACAGAATCTGTTTCAATAAAACGATCAACAAAATGATTGAATCCTTTCGGAAAACATGTAGCTTCTCCGCGAACTACAACAACAATATCTTCACTCTCTATTTTTCTAAGCAAAGCGTTACTCAAGCAACAATTACTACGTTTGCTATCTTTTAAAGCCATATCAATCAAATATATACATTTTTCATTATAAGTACTCTTTCTAAACACATTTGAAATAATTTGTGTTCCTAGCACTGCAAAGAACTCTCTGCTATACGGTATATGCCATTGTTTACCTCCCTTTTCATCATAAAAATCCTTCAATTGATATTTCGCTGCTGCCTTGATTGCTGAATAAACCGAAGCCTTTGTGCATTCCTTTTTTATCTTATTCTCCATCGAATTAATAAGCAAAACTATTTCTCCATTATCAGCCACTTTTCTTGAATGTGGACAAATATAAATCATCAGATGCTGAAAATTGATACTATTCACAATACGAATAAACTCTTCCGTGTTCTTGTTAAGTAAACGTATAATTTCATCATAATCAGTATCTACACCCTGTATCCAATCTTCAAGTCGCAACAGAATAACATTAATCTCTTTCGGTTTTTTTCTCATTAAGCTATCTTCAAACATTAATTGTTGAAACACCTGACTGTATGGTGCAAACACTATATTACACGGCATACCAAGTTTTTTAACCCAAAAATTCATGGATTCATTTAAAGGTTCTGAAACAAAAGTTGAACATACTGTCACGCAGCATCTTCTCTGTTCTATCTTTTCGATATAGTAATTTATATTTTTATTAGGTTCTATAAGTATGCTGTGTAATAGTTTCTGAAAATCTTTCGTTATCTGTATAGCCGTTTCTTCAGAGAATAAATCCGTATTATACTCCAAATTAATATTTATGCTTTTATCACCTACCGATACATATAGTGACAAATCAAACTGTGAAGAACCATTTGATACCGCAATAGGAGTTACCTCCAAATCTGAAATTCCATTTTGATCTCCAAGCATAGCTGTTTCCATCTGTACATATAACACCTGAAATACCGGAGAAAATGATGAGTTTCTTGAAATATTCAGTCTCTCCACTACCTTCTCAAAAGGTATTTCCGCATTTTCAAAGGCCCGTGTACACCTTTGTCTTATCCTCTGAATAAAATCAGCAATTCCACTATTTTCATCAATGTCAGTACGGATAATAACCGTATTGATAAATAAACCAATCAGCTTCTCCAATTCAACCCTGTTACGATTCGCTACCGGCGTTCCGATACATATATCATTATCACCACTATATCTGTAAAGCAGCAAAAAGAATACAGATATCATGAAATGATACAAAGTTATGTGCTCTTTAACACAAAAGCTGCTAATGGCTTCATAATCCTCTTCCGGTATTGTGAAATAACAATTACTTCCTCTGTGTGTCTGAACTTTATACCTTGGAGCATCTAAAGGTAGATTTATACAATCATTTATACCCGACAGCTGCTCCACCCAATACTCAAGCTGGCGCTTCAGCTTATCACTGCCCATTTGCCTATGCTGCCATTCAGAATAATCAACATACTGAATGGATAAGGGTTCGAGTGGCTCTTTACCTTCAATATCTCTTTTATATAATTCAATAATCTCTTTAATAATTACCCCATATGACCAACCGTCTGAAATTATATGATGTAAAGTATAGGTTAATATAACCTCATTTTCTGATAACTTAAGCAAAACAAATTTCCAAAGCGGACTTATCGACAAATTAAAGGGCGTTCTTATCAGTTTCTCATTTTCACATTGAACCATCTTTTCTTGTTCCTCTCCCGAAAAGCCTGAAAGATCAATTACGTTCAATTTAAAATACCCAAAAGGCTCAATTATTTGAGAAGGTACACCATCAATCGCAGTAAATGCAGTTCTCATTATTTCATGCCTTTCTAAAATACGGTTTAATACCCTCTCCAAACGTAAAACATCAACTTTCCCCCTAATTCGGTAGGATTGCGGCACATTATATATACAATCTGTTGCCAACTGCTGCATGAACCACTGGCTGCTCTGTGCATAGGACTGAGGGAAAATATTTTTGTCCCTGGGCACAGGAGTAATATTATTCTGCTTTTTCTTTTTGCTGATTAGCATTGCTAAATCATCCATTGATAATTTCTTTTGTTCGTTCCTATCATTTGCCATAAGTATAACCTCTCTTCCCCAGAATCAAAACCGTGCAATTAACTATTAAGGTCACGAAGTTGTTTGATTTTTGCACTGTTCATTTGTCTGATTCTGTTTCTCCCCAATATATTCTGTGTTTCTTTTTCTTCTTTCTCTTTCCTATCCTCGCAATTATTTTTATTACTTGATATATATTCACTCAGGCTGCGAATAGTTGGATATTTAAACATATCAACAACCGTAAGATTGGTGTCAAAGAATTCTTTTACCTTGTTATAAACTTCTATAAGTAAAAGCGAATGCCCACCCATCTCAAAGAAATTATCATCAATCCCAATCCTTTCAACCTTTAATACTTCAGACCATATCTGCTTCAGTTTTATATCAACATCTCCAACAGCTTCCGTATATGTATTTGCAAGAAATTCTCTGTATATTGCCGGCAAAGGGAGTTCCTTGACGTTTAGTTTTCCATTGGGTAATAACGAAAATCCCTCTAATGCCATTACAAATGAAGGAATCATATAATCAGGAAGTTTTTTTGTTAAATATTGTCTCAATTCCGAGATATACTCATTTACCTGCATATTGCCTTTAGCTTTGTCTTCAAGTACAACATAAGCAATGATTCTCGGATTTTCCTCTTTACTTACTATAACATGAACTTCTCTGATTCCAGAATAATTATTGATATGGGTTTCAATCTCACCAAGTTCGATTCTGTTTCCTCTGATTTTCACTTGATTATCTATTCGTCCTATAAAATCTATCTCTCCACCTGGCAAAAGTCTTGCATAATCACCAGTTCGATACATAATTGTATTATCACCGGTTGAAAACGGATTAGTAATAAATCGTTCCGCAGTTAACTCTTCTGAATTATGGTAACCAGCCGCAAGATTATCACCCGCTATATACAATTCACCGCACACCCCAAAAGTAACAGGTCTTAAATTACGATCAAGTATATATAATTGGGTATTCACTATTGGTGTACCAATCGAAATAATTTTTCTGTCCAGTTTATTTCTACAATCCCAGCATGTTACTTCTACTGCTGCTTCTGTAGGTCCATAAAGATTATAAATATTACAAGCTTCAAAAATCTGCTTAAATCTTTCTACCAAACTGTAGGGAAGCGGTTCCCCAGTACAACATACCTGTTTAAGAGTTTTAACCTCTGATATTCTCGGACTGTATAGGAATGGTTTTAGCATCGATGGTACAAAATGTATATGAGTTATCCTTTCCTCTTTAATCAGATCAATCAAATAATCAACATCCTTGTGTCCTCCAGGTTCGGCAACCACAAGACAAGCTCCAACTGTTAATGCACCAAAAAATTCCCCACATGATACATCAAAGCTAAATGGTGTTTTCTGCATCTGACGCCCATTCTCATCATTTTCGAACGCCTCTCTTATCCATAAAATTCTGTTCCGAATACCTTTGTGTGTGTTAATAACACCTTTAGGACGACCAGTTGAGCCAGAAGTGTAAATCATATAAGAATAATCATCTTCCAGAATTTCAATCTTAGGATTTTCATCACTTGACCCTGAAGTAACGTCATCCCCTCCTATAGTAATTATATTTATAAGATAGGATTTTAATTCATTCGATTTATCCGGCTGAGTAAGTACAACCTCAACATTTGAATCTTCGATCATATAACGGATTCTTTCTGCAGGATATGCCGGATCGATAGGTACATAGGCAGCACCAGCCTTTAAAATACCATATAAAGCAATAACCATTTCTATGGATCTATCCATGTAGACAGCAATCATCTGACTTTTCTTAATTCCTACTGATAAAAGGTAGTTAGCAAGCTTATTAACTTTTTTGTTCAACTCATCGTAAGTCAAGCTTTTCCCTCTAAACTTTAGTGCTTCACGAGTTGGATGTTTTGTAGCCTGTTCTTCAAACAACTGATGTATGTATAGATTTGTATCAAAAGTAACCTTTGTATTGTTTAATCCATATATTATATGGTTAATTTCTTCACCAGACATATAATCAAAATCGTTTACCCTAATATTGGTGTCTTCACTGAGAACATCTGTAATTCTAAGCAAATGGTCTGAAATTCTTTCAATTGTATCCAATCGAAATAAATTTGTATTATATTCAAACAATACACTTAAGCCATTATCTGTTTCCTCCATGGAAATAGATAAATCCAGCATAGCTGCTTTATTTTCTGACTCCAATCTTTCAATTTTTAATCCCGCTATATTCTTATCAGGATGAGGCTCATTCTGAAACAAAAACATAATCTGAAATAATGGATTTTTACTTAAGTCCCTTTTAACCCCCAATTTGTCGACTAGAACTTCAAAAGGAATATCTTGATTATTATAAGCTTCAACCGATGTTTGTCGTATCCTCTCAATAAGCTCAGAAAAAGAAGGATTATCCTCCAAACCATTCCTAAATACCAAAGTATTTAAAAAGCAGCCTATAGTGTTTTCGACTTCTTTTATTGGACGTTTTGTAACAGGTGAACCAATTATAATATCTTCCTGTCCTGTATATCTTGAGAGTAAAACATTAAGTGCAGATAAATACACCATGAATGTAGTTGTTCCAGCTTTTTTTGCAACTGCTGTTACCTTATCCATTAATTCCTTCGGATAAAGATGTGTAATTTTTTGACCAGAAAAACTTTGAACTGCAGGTCTTTCAAAATCAAGCGGAAAATTTAACTCATTAAAACCATCAAGTTTCTTTTTCCAATATTCTAACTGCTTACTCATAACTCCGTCAGTGAGCATTTTTCTCTGCCAGACAGAATATTCACTATATTGCCACTGTACCTCATTTAATATAGGGGTTTTCCCTGAGCAATACATCTGATATGCTTCCATCAGTTTGTTTATAAAAATACCTACAGACCATCCATCCGAAATGATATGATGAATTACAAAAATAAACATGAATTCTGTATCAGAAATTTTCAACAGCGTGCAACGAAACAGAGGACCATTTTCGAAATCGAAAGGCTGTCGGATTTCTTTTTCAATGTACTCAGCAACTGTATTTTCGTTACTGCTGTTACGTATTTCAGACAGTTCTGTAAACTTAAATGCTTCTGGACAGGGGTCAGTTACCTTCTGATAAACATTTCCGTCTCTCATAAAGTAAACAGTTCTTAAAGCTTCTTGTGACTCACTCAAATACCTGATTGTTTTACGAAGCATTTCCACATCGACATAACCACTAATTTTAACAATTTCACTGATGTTATAAAATGCATCCCCTTTGTCATATTGATGTAAAAACCAAAACCTCTGCTGTGCAAAAGATGCCAGAACACCTGACTGCTTATCTTCTTTTGATAATGTAGGTTTCACTACACTGCAACTGTTATTACTTTCAGATAATACTTTTTCTATTTGTTCAGCAAATTTCCTAATTGTCATATTATTAAACAAATCATCAACCGTTAATGATATCTTCAGCTTTGCAACAGTTCTGGAAATAACCTTCATGAGATCAACTGAATTTCCACCCAACTCAAGAAAGCTGTCATTGACACCAATATTTGATACTTTCAAAACTTCTTCCCATATACCTGCAATTGATTTTTCCAAATCACTTTCAGGTTTAACATGTGTAGTCTTAATGCAATTCTCATCTTCCATCTCTATTAATTTTTTAACAGCTATGCGTCTTTCTCTATCATAAGGAAATACTTTTATTTTGGAATAGTTCATATGAGTAATCAATTCTTCATAGACAATTCCCCATATATTGCACAGATATTTATTAATCTCAGCCTCAAGGGAAGTTTTTCCCACATTACTTTTTAAATTATTAACATAATAAACTACCGTCTTAGGTTCGTTATTCTCCGTAAACCTGCTTACAAAACAGACCTCATCCACCAAACTGCTTTCTTTCAAAAGTTTAGCAGCTAATCCATAATCCACAAATTTACTGCAAATATAACCCACTTGACTATCCTGCAAAGATATCTCCAAAGTCCCATCACTTTTTAGTTTACCTTTATAACCTGTATTAACTTTTCTAATTCTATCTCCAGACGATAAGTATTCTAAACTCGAAAAATATAGTTCTCCCATAAATCCTACCGGTAGTTTGTTTTTATACTTATCCAGTATTTCAATATCATTTTTTGACACTTTAGCGTCGTTAAGGCAGATACAATAAATCTCTTTATTCGTGTGAATATCTGCAAGAAACAGATTCACCTCAACATTTTTACTTTCCACTTCGCTCTTAAAAAGCCCATAGGCACTTAAATCACTTTGTTGTAAAGGTATATATACTTTTGTTTTTTCTTCAAGAAAATCTATACCTGTACTCAATATACTCTCCCAGCAAGTAAATATGTATTCTGACCTTATATTTCGAGATTTATACCTCCCTATATTCAGCGTTGCACCATTCATTAATACTTTAAGCACTATACGAACTATAAAATTCAAATCAAATGCATCCGTATCAATCATTACTGACCCATTACCCAGTTTAGTATAATCCTCCTCGATTTGTGTGCCTGTCACAATATTTTCATCGGTAATTGAAGAAAAAGCTAATGAATAATCCTCATTGTCTATCCATCTGTATTCTTTGTTATTTTCTTTATCGCAGCCTACCATAAGACATTTATTATAGTATTTTTCCGGAATGATCTTTATAAAAGTATTGTCTGTCAAAATAACTCCAGCCTTTTCATACATACTGTCCCAATCAACCAATCCGTGTTCTGGTAAAACTGGCGCAAGACCTTC
>CAYXPB010000038.1:10243-25229 GCA_964466645.1 uncultured Acetivibrio sp.
CTATTATGCTAATAGGTATATCTTTTGTAACAACCACTGCTTTTTCACCACAATTAATTTTGTCTTTTAGCACGGATCTGATGCTTTCAACTACCGAATCGGCTTTTATTTCAAGTTCTTTATACGACCATTCAAATTCCTCTGTTTTGAGTGCAGTCTTAAATTTATTTATTTTAAACGAGTTTCCAAGCTTTTTCAAAGGCTGTTTATCATTATCCCTCAGATGAATTATTTCCTTTTCATCACTTCGAATTTTTAACTGACACCTCGGAATTTCAATATTTAATGCAAGCGCCTCCAATATATTTAAATAATCCTTAGAAAGAGCAATTATGCTCTCAACATCCATAAATTTGCTATTATACAGAATATTCAATCTTGTATTTTTACCTGGTATAACCGTCCATGTTAAAGGATAATTTGTAGATACCCTGATCTTTTCATCACTAATATCAAACCCAATTGAGCTGTCCATATATATATCTTCAATTGAGTAATTTTCGTAGATGAATAAACTCTGGAACAAATCCCTGCCAGCTTCAGATAAGGAAATAATATCTGTCAATGGTAAGTACTCATGTTTATTCCTTTTTACCTGTTCAATAGCTACATCTTCCATATATGAAAGCATGTTTTTGTTTTGGTCAAAACTTATTCTCATAGGGACTGAATTAATAAAAATATCGATTGTATCATTAACTCCGATTAAATCCAGAGGACGACCCGAAACTGTCACCCCATATACTACGTCATTTCTATCGCTCAATCTACTTATCATAATTGCATATGCCAGATTATAAAATTGGAATACCGAAATACCATATTTCTTTGCTTTCTCATGTAGCCTGCCTACTAGTGATTCTTCCACAGGTACACAATAACTCTCGTCTTCTCCATCAAAAAACTCAGAGCTTTCACTTCTAGAAGAAATTTTTATAGGTTCATAAAAACCTTGCAAGTAATTGGTCCAATACTCAATTGCCTGATTTTTGTCCTGTCGTTTAATCCAGTCAACATATGCCTTAAAAGGAAGTGCTTCATGCCGTGTCAATTGCTCGTTGTTACATAACTTGCGATAATTATCATACACCTGTCCTAAAATATGAGGAAGCGACATACCATCTACAATAATATGATGTATAGTCCAAACAAAATAGTATTCGTTTTCAGAAATACGCATTAATGCCAACCTAATTAAAGGTGGTTTATCAAGCTCAAAACCCTTTTCTAGTTCCTCCGTTAAAAAAGCTTGCAACTTAATATCCCTTTCTTTTTCTGAAACACTCCTCCAATCATACTGTTCAAAATCAACTTTACAACTCCTTATTATGACCTGAAAAAAATCCTTTACATTTTCCCACACGAAGGCTGTTCTCAATACAGCGTTTTCGGAAACCAGTATTTCCCATGCCCTAATCAGATTTGAAGCATTGAGATTGCCTGATATTTTACACGAATATTGATCTAGATATTGCTTTTTGTCACGAACCGAATGGTAAAGCATACCTTCCTGCATTGGAGTTAATGTATAAATGCTCTCGATATTATCCTTATTCATACAACTCATTTATCCTTTCATAATTATTTAATATCTCCATCAGTTATAAACTTTTACGCCTATATAAACACTATAAATTAAATTTGGATAGTACATAATCCAAATCGTCCTGATTAATATCTGTATTATCAAAATCAGAGGCCGTAATACCCATATCTGTACTTCTTATGCAATAATCCACCAAAGCTTCCGTTTCTTTTATCATGTTTTGTGCCAATTTTTCTATTGTTTCATTCTTGTACATCTTTGTGCTGTAGTACCACTTATAAGATAATTTCCCTTCGACATTGCAAACATCTAATTTGATTAAGCAATCACGTTTATCTTTTATATCAGAATTGTAAAATTCTTGGTCGTTTAGTATGTTATAGTCTTCATTCATAGGTTCAGATTTCAGATTATATCCAAATCTTATATCTACGTTCTTAAGAATTTGCGGTAAATTTTCATCGTTTCTGCATACAATATAGTCATACATTCTTTGATTAGCTTCATACAGTTTATTTTTAACTAACTTCATACACTCACCTAAATCATTTGCAAAAAAAGATTTATTGTAGTGGAATGGATAAATTGATGTAAAACATCCAACTGTTTTTGAAGTATCGATATCTTTAAGCTTAAAATCTCGTAAGGAATTCTCAAGGAAAACAATTCCCCCTTCTGAGTTCCATTTATTCAAAGTTAAAGCTAATGCCGCTAGCAGCAGTTCATATGCTGTAATATTAAAGTTTCCAAATTCTTCACAAGCGAACATTTTTGCATATTTATCATGTAAATCAATACTAATCATTTTCTCATCTGCTTTAAAATTCGTACCATGAGAAAAATCTCTACAAAACATGCTAGCATCAGAACAGTTTTCTTCATGCCATTTCTGACGATTGTACTCTGACTCATTTGACTTTGTATATCTTATAAATTCCCTGTTCCAAGCAAGATATGTTGATAGTGTTTGAATAGGTTCTTTTAAATCATCCTTATTTTTTATTTCATGTCTTAGATCCTTAATAATTATCTCAAGCGACCTATTGTCACATACCAATTTATGAACAACTATCAGAAGTTTATTTTTTTCAGTCCCTGTCTTCATCAGAACAGCTTGAAGCAATCTTCCCTCTTTTAAACTCAGACCTTCTTGAGCTTCTTTAACCAGCTTCTTTAACTTCTCTCCCAAAACACCTCCACTAATTGACCTTTCAACAAGAAGGTGTCTGTGCTCAAGTGGTAAAATAACTGCTTTACAATTGTTGTCTGATATATCAAAGCAAGAACGCAATAGGTCATGTCTTTTAAGTACAACATTTACAGCAGCATTAATGCTATCACTATCCGTAGTACTGTCTAAATCTATCACAGCAGCCAAACTGCACAGTTCAAAATCAGAGGACATAAATTCAAGCAATAATTCCTGCATATGTGTAATTTCATACTCGAAATATGAATTCTCCGTTACTTCATTGCAGCTTGAAGTAATGACAACATTTTTAGCTATCTTGGCAATGGTCTTATCTTCATAAAAAGATTTCAATTCAATATTAATACCTTCTTGAGCCGCCCTTGTTATAACCTGAAGAATAATAATCGAATCTCCTCCGCACTCAAAAAACGAATCGTTCACACCAATGTTAGGATTATTAAGCAGTTCTCTCCATATTGCCGCAAGTTTACGCTCTACCTCTGTCGACGGTTCCGTATACTCATAACCCGATTCTATTAACTCTCCCATCTTTTTAAGAGCACTATAATCAGTTTTACCATTAATATTCAACGGTATAGTTTTAACACTATAGTATTTTGCAGGTATCATATAAAACGGTAGAATGCCTCCCAAATACTCATCAAGCTGCTTTACATTAAGAGAAGTATTTAATACCAGATATGCTGCCAGCATTTGTTCTCCATTTGTATCCTTAAACATTGTAACAGCAGAAGCATCTATGCCCTCATGTTTGCATAAACATATTTCAATTTCACCTGCTTCTACACGATAACCTCTGATTTTCATCTGACCGTCTATTCTGCCTGCATACTCCATTTCTCCATCCTCTCTCCAACGGCCATGATCTCCTGTATGATATAGTTTCCCTTCTCCGAAAGGATTTGGTGTAAAACGTTCTTTTGTAAGTTCCGGGCGGTTTAAATAGCCGCGGGCAACACCGGTACCAGCTACACATATTTCACCCGTTACCCCAACTCCACACAACTTATCTTTATCTAATATATATACCTGTGCATTGGACATTGGCTTTCCAATAGGTATCTTTTTAGGGAACTCCTCACCCTGTTTCCAGTTCCACAAAGATATACATACCGTATTTTCAGTAGGACCATATCCATTAACATATATCTCAGATTTAGCTGCTGAACGCACAACCGTATCATCAGCTTCAGAACCAGCGGTAAGCAATACTCTGAATTTCAAATCTTCCTTTGAAATCTGCTTCCAGTACTGTGGTGAAAAGTCCACTACCGTAACACCGAATTTATGTATCTGTTCAACAAATTCAGCCACATCGAGAAGTGTTTGTTTTTTGACTATGCACAGTGTACCACCCGTCAGTAGTGAAATAGCCATCTCCCATACACAGGCATCAAAAACAATATGCGAAAACTGCAGAACTTTATCATTTGGACCTACGCCGTAAGCTGTATGGAAAAAATATGACAGATTAGAAACCCCCCTATGTTCAACCATTACACCCTTTGGTTTGCCAGTAGTTCCAGATGTGTAAATAATATAAGCCAAACTGTTTATATTATTATATTCCGGCAAAGCTTTACATTCAAATTCATCTAGTTTTAGTGATGAAAAACGGAATGCTTGTACATTATTTAAAAAAGATAAATCTCCTTGATATTCCTCATCATATATTAAAAAGCATGATCCGCTGTCTTCCATAAGATAACGTATTCTATCTTCCGGATAAGATGGTTCGATTGGCAGAAATGCCCCCCCAGCTTTTATAACGCCCATCAAAGCAGCAAAAAATTCTCTGGATTTACCCATCATTAAAGCTACTACTGTTTCTCTTCCTACTCCAATGCTCCTCAAAAACCATGCCACTCTGTTACTTATTTTCTCAAGCTCATTATAAGTTGTTGATCCATTGACGTCAATTAAAGCTTCTTTCTCGGGCTGTTTAGCCACCATTTCAGAGAACATTCTGTTAATTGTTTTTATTTCCCAATCTTCTTGATTTCCCGTACCATACTGTAATACCAATTCTCTCTCAGCATCTGTCATAAAGTCAATTTCATCAATTAACTGTTTTTCATCAGCAACTGAATTCTTTAGCATTTCAAGAAATGCGTCCTTGAACAATGAAATTTGTCTGGCACTGAATTTCGCTGTACTATATTCAAACCAACCCCTCAAGCCAGAATCTTCCTGATTCAATTCCAAGACAAGATCTGACTTCGTAGTATTTAAAAACAATTCATCAAATTCAACTTCAAAATTTCCTGCCTTAACATTTTTCATTACATTTCCCTCATAGCTGAAAACGATATGGTAAACAGATGTTGCCATACTTTCACTATGAATATCAAGTTCTTTAACCACACTTCCAAAGGGAATATCCTGATTTTCCAATGCGTCAAGAATCTTTTTGTTTTCTCTCTTTACGCAATCAATAAAATTCTCCCCGTTATTTAATTGATTTCTTATAGAAACCATATTCAAAAAGCATCCGATCAGATTTTGAACCTCTTGATTATTCCTTCCCTGAATAGGTATAACTATAATTGCATCGTCTTGTTTTGTATAACGAAATAATAATGTACGAAATAAAGTCATATAGAATGCAAAGGGCGTAACAGTATATTTTTTAGTTATCTGTTCAACTCTTCTACTAGTCTCCTTATCAATGCTAAAACATATGCGTCCACCTTCAAATAGTGCCTTTTCATTTTTATTAGGACTCTCTGAAAGCTTAAGATTCATATCACAATCTTTTAATTCCTTTTTCCAATAGTCTTTCTGTCCATTATACTCTCCGTTTTCTAACTTATTGTTCTGATAAATGATATAATCATAAAATTGAACACTCAATTCCTGATTCACAACTAATCCACCCGATACAATAGTATTTAACATTTCTTTTATCAGAATATTTGTTGATGTACCGTCTGAAATAATATGATGTTGTACCATCATAAGATACCATTCATCCTCTGAGGTCTTGTAACATCTTAATCTAATAAGTTTCCCTTGTGATAGGTCAAACAATTTTGAAGATTCTTTTGTCATAATTTCTATTATATCTTCTCTTGAAACTGCACCATAAACTGACGAAGTAGTTAAATCATAAAAATTGATATCACCTTCACATTCATTATCAATTTCTACAAAAACACCTTCCTCCTGATATTTAAATTTTGATCGGAGGACTTCATGACGATTAATCAAATCTTTAAATGCTTTACTAATAATGCTTTTTTCTAGTTTGCCTTTAATGTTAACATATCCGGCAATATTATCTATAGGATATTGCGAAAACAACTTCCATCTGAACCAGAATTCAGTTTGCAACTGAGAACACACCAACTTATTCTCTGTGACTGTTCGTTTTTTAATTTTTCTTCCTTGTATGTCCGATTTACTCTTACCAGCATTTAACATCTGCTTAAGATAGCGTTTTTTCTCTTCTGATAAATTGCTTAATTTGTTTTCTATGGAACCACCATTAACTATTGTATCTTCAATCCTTTTCACAGCGCAAACTTTCCTTCCCCTAATATTATTATCATTTTAAAATAAGTCAACACAATGTTGTAATTTTTACTTCTGTTTATATAAGCTTATACACTTTCTTATTATTTCACCTTCTGTAGGATGTGGAAAAATGTATTTCATTATCTCATCACATGACATCTGCATTGATATAATAAAATTTAAAGTCATTGCAATTTCAGATGAGTAATTACTAGTCATGCATGCTCCGATAATTCTTTCCCGTTCATCAATTAAAACTCTGATTTTCCCTTCTGAGCTGAGTTTTCCAACTGATGTTACATATCGCCCACTATAATTCATCGAAACTGATATAGTCTCAAATTTCAATCCTTTTGCTGTTGCGGATTCAACATTTTCACCGACCTGCATACATTCGGGACTGATATAAATTACCTGAGGTACAATTGACGGACAATCTTGATTTTTAATGCCGCAGATTTCATTAACAACAATTTGTGCCTGGTTAATTGCACTATGCGCAAGCATACTTCTTCCGTTAACATCTCCGATGGCATAAACATGTCCAAAATTTGTTTGAAATTTTTCATCAACTTTGATAAACCTACCCCCAATTACTTCAAAAAATTCACTGAACATTTCTGAATTTGTCATCTCTCTACCAGTAGACAAATATACAATATCACACTCGCATACAAACTCTTCTCCCTGTGCTTTTACATATACAACGCCCTCACATACGTCCATAACCACACCGTTAAGAACAAACTTAACACCTTTAGCTTCCAGATTTTTTTGAACGTCTATAGAAAATGACAAATCAAATCCACCTACTATACGCTCTCGGGCTTCGATTACAGTAACATCGCTTCCAAAGGATTTAAAGGCATAGGCCATCTCAACACCAGATATACCACCACCAATAATTACAATGCTCTTTGGTAATTCTTCCAAACAAAACAACTCATTGTTAGTGCACAAAAAACTGTTTTTTATTTCCTCTTCTATTCCCTGAATCTCAGGTAGAATGGTTTTTGATCCGGTAGCAATTATCAGATCTTTTGCCGTAAACTCATTTTCACCACATGATACGACTATTTTTTTGTCTACACTCTTGATTTCTGCTTTTTCAAATAACAGGTCAACATTTAAAGCATTTAGAGAATTCCTAATTCCATCTCTCATTCCCTGGATAATTTTTTGCTTCTGCTGAACTATTGCTTTATAATCTCACCCGAGAATATGCCATTTCTTCTATGAACCAGCTCAAGCTCATGCGCAATTGACAAATAATATTTTGATGGAATACAACCGCTATTCAGACATGTCCCTCCAATTTCGCCTTTTTCAATCAACAAAACGGACAATCCCTTCACAGCAGCCAATTCAGCCGCCTCACATCCTGCAACCCCTCCGCCAATCACAATCAAATCATACTGTCTTTTCATTACTATCTACCGTTCCTTTCCCTTTACATAAGTAAAAGAGTATAAAAATCAGTATAAAATCAGCCTGTACAAATCATCAACAGATATTCCTTTAATATACTTATCTGCATCTATATAAACCAGCCATTCTCTAAGTCCAGATCCAACAGGCGCCCCCTTCAAGTTTTTCTCTAAAACTGATATATCTGTATACGCAAAGAAGTCGCCTTTAATACTTGCTGATAATATCCTACCTTCTTTTGATAATATATATATACTTATATTGCCGGATGGGAATTGTCTTTCCTTTTTCAAGTTAAATTCAGTTGAATGTCCATAATTCCATTCCCATGACTCGTATTTGCTAGTACGCAATTCGTTGATAGCTAAAATATCATCTTCGCTAAGCTTACCCATCTCAGTATTTCTTCCATTGGAAATTTCAGATCGTAAAATCTCCTTAAATTCCAAAACAGAAATTTTTTGCTTCATATGAGAAAAAACATTTGTCACATGGCTTCGTACCGATTTTGTACTCCTTGATACAACATGCTTCGTTGGGTTAAGAGCTCCTTTTATCATATCAATATTAGAATTCAGCATAATTGTACCATGATGAAGTACTTTGCCATCTTTAATATATTGTGAGTTTCCCGAAAATTTTTTTTCTTCTATTAAAATGTCATTCCTTCCAGAAAACTCAGCACGTATCCCCAATTTAAACAATGTCTTTATAACAGGTTGCAGAAATAATGAGAAATTTAGTAATTCATAATCGTTTTGATCAACAATAAAGGAAAAATTCAAATTTCCCATATCATGATATACAGCTCCGCCTCCAGAGTTTCTTCGAACAACCTTAATATTATGTTCATCTACAAATCTGTTATTTATTTCTTCTATTGTATTCTGATACTTCCCCACTATAACAGCATTGTTATTTTGCCAAAGAATAAAATACTGCTTATCTTTTTCCTTCTTTTCAAAAATATACTCCTCAAATGCCAGATTATAATAAGGATCACTACTCCCCGTCTCAAAAAAAACCATATCAATACCCACAAATACATACTCCCTTACTCATTATTAGTTTTTTAGTGAGACAAAATTCTTATCCCTTTTGTCCGTAGCATAAAAGGCAATACCAAGGAAAATCGCTGTCATTGCAGCCATTACTGCAATTCTGCCAAATATGTCATTAATAGACGCCCCCCCCTGTAAAGACAAAACACACGAAATTGCCCAACGCACAGGTGAAATATACGAAAGCTTATTAATTAAAGCGGGAAAATATTCAACTTCAATAAAGCTGCCTCCAAGTAGTACAAATACCAATATACATAGATTTGAAATCATCGATGCCGCATCAACATCTTTTGTCAATGCAACACATAATGTACCAAAGGCTACGGCAACAGTCGAAATTATTGATAATATGCAGAATAAATCAAATGGCTTTATTCCAATTGATACATCCACTAAATATTCCATTGCAAATACAGCTACTAATATCTGCACCATGGAAATAGCAACGTTACAAACCACGTTAGCACCATAATACTGCCATGTCTTTGTATTAGAAATAAAAATACGTGTATATACATTGTTTTCTCTGTCAACATTTATTGTGTTAGCAACAGAAGATGCTTTAAAGAAAATTAACATAATCAAAAACCCTATAAATAAATTAGAATTATTATAATCTGCATATAAATCATTAATGCCCTCCTTCTTAACAATTGATGTGTTATTAATATATTTATCTACAGATTCATAAAACTGATCGCTGTCGCTACTTGATACTCTGCCAAGATTTCTAAAATTCAGCATGTGATTTTTTAATAGACTAGAAATCAGCATATGGTCATTAGAACCCTCATTGGAGTGTACTTTAATTCCTGTTATTTCACCTTTTTGCAGTCCCTCATCAAATCCCTTGCTTAAAACTACTGAAATATTAATCGTATTATCTCTAAATTTTGGCTCTATTTCATCTCTTCCAATACGGTATGTTTTAATTCCATCAACATTTTCCAAAATGTCTACAACAACTTTTGACATATAAGAGTTATCTTCGTCTGTTATTCCTACAATTATGTATGATGAGCTGTAATCAATAAACGTACTGCTAGCAACTAAAACTATTATAGGCAGAATGGTCATAATTATGAAAGACAATGGTTTTTTTGCAATAGATATTCGTATATTATTTATAATCAGTGTCCAAAATACTTTCATTGGCTTATCTCATCCTTTCTTGACTTCCAATTAATCAAAGCAAACATAACTGCTGAAATACCGACTAAAAGAACTATGCTTAAAACCAGCATAAAGTTATCATCGTTGTACAAATGTCTAAATATACCAAGATTAACCCACCTTAAGGGTGAAAGTAATGTTATCTTTTCTAGAACCGTATCAAATTCAAAGGAAAACGGTGAATAAGAACCTCCTAAAAATGATAGCACAGGTATAATTACCACAGCCATCATTAAATCTATTTTACCTCTTGATTTTAGAAAAACAGCAAGGAACATTCCAAATACAATATTAAAAACACAGAATAACAATAAATATAAATATGTTAATACTGGAACTTCACCCCAGTGAACATTATAAACAAAAATAGTAACTAAAAATGCCGGAATATATGCAACAAATGCAATGATTGTATATGCTATAAGGGATGACAAAAAATACTTTAAATTACTGACTCCTGCCATCCGCATCCTATTTTTGATTTTTGTATCTCTGTCTCTAAAAATATCCGTGAGCGGAATCATCATCATATAAAGTATCATTAATGTAACTTCTGCTACACCATAGTAGTCAAAGGATGTCATAAAACTATTGTCATTAAATTTCTTCATTGGTAATTCAAACGTAGCATTATTTTCACTTAGAATTATACCTACCATTTCCGGATCAATATCATGGATTTCCTCAACAACTTGAATACTATTTGCAACTCCCTGAAAGACCCCCATAACTCTGGCTCCATTTATACTGTCCGCCTCATTATAATAAATCTCTATTTGCTCACCATCTGCATGCACAAAAACTTTTTTATCAAGCCTTACATTTCTCTTTCCTTCGTCTTCTGAAAAAATACGCTTCAGCTCAATTCCATAGTCTTCTGCTACACTTATTGTAGCAGAAGAAATTGCATCAATAACTTCATTCGCAACGCCTTTAGATTCATCAAGCACAACAACTTGAACATTATCGAAAGTTTCTCTGCTTTTAAAAGCTCCTTCTAAAATTGTTCCAATCAACATAACCAGAAATATAGGAAATATTATTATAAATAAAAGCCATTTAGGATTTCTGGTCTGATTGAGAAAAATCTTACCTATTATCTGTATCACACCCAACACTCCTTTTCTGTCAATTAATCCCTAAGTTTTTTACCTGTAAGCGCTAAAAATACGGTTTCTAAATTTACTTCCTTATAACCTATATTTGAAGTGCGAGCTCCGCTCTCCATAATGCAATTTAAAATTTCATTCAAGTTATTGGCACCCTTTTCCGATGTAACCTGTATACTGAATTCATCTAAATGAACACCACTGACTTTCCGAATATTATTTAACTTATCGAAATCAACTTTATTCGGATCATCTACTGTAATATCAAGAGTGTCTTTATCTGTAACGAGAGCTTTTAATTCTGCTTTTGTACCTTCTGTGATAACCTTACCGTTGTCAATAATTGCAATCTTGTCGCATAACGTTTCTACCTCTTCCATATAATGTGAAGTGTATATTATCGTGACACCCTTTTCCTTCATTTTCTTTATTGCACTCATAATGTGATTACGCGATTGAGGATCGATACCAACTGTAGGTTCGTCCATAATAACAATTTCCGGTTGGTGAACAAGAGAACATGCTATATTTAATCTTCTTAGCATACCCCCGGAAAAAGTTTTTGCTTTTTTGTTTTTTGCATCAAGCAAACCGGTAAACTCCAATACATTGTCAATATTAGTTTTTAATTTATCTCCTTTAATTTTATATAATTGACCAAAGAACGACAAATTTTCATATGCAGTAAATTCGTTGTAAATTGCAAGGCTTTGTGGAACATATCCCATTTTATTCTTCATTTTATTAATGCTGTCGCCCATAATATAAACCTCACCAGAGGTAGGTGTCAGTAAACCACAAAGCATATTGATTGTTGTACTTTTTCCAGCTCCGTTAGGACCAAGCAAACCAAAACTATCACCTTTATTTATTTTTATGCTGATACTGTCAACAGCTGTATTTTGGTCGTATTTCTTCACCAAATTCTTTGTTTCCACTACATACATATTTATTATCCTCCTTTTGTGAGTCTATATCAAAAAAGCCAATTCTAATAAAGTAATCAAGATATTTTTCAAATAATTCTCTATCAACTTCAATTCTTTCAACTCCGCTATTCCTTAATATGTCATCAACATTTTTTGTATCTAGGTTTAGACTCTTATCAAGAATAACATCTTCTGTTATAAACGGAAGCATCGTTCTAACAGTATTAAATCCATCATTTGCCGCAACTTTTTCAGTCAATTTATCTTTCCATTCCATATAAGGGTACTTTTCAACCTTAAATCCTCTTTCGTCCATCCACGTTGTAATATAATCCATTGGAGTTTTTTTGATATTAATTATATGAAAATTATGATTAATTGAAGCAGGTTCTATTGATAGTTGAACAATAGCCTTACTTACATAATCAACTGGTATTAGTTCGACACTTGTATCTTCCGAAAACATTAAACCCGATTCTACGCAGCATTTTGTCATAAGCCAGACAAAATCACGCGTCTGACAGGCTCCGGTTTCCGATGAGCCGGAAATTCTACCCGGTCTGTAAATACTGACAGGTATTCCCCTCTCTCTTGCAATTGCAATAATCTGCTCACATATTAATTTTGTCTGTTGATATCCCATAACCACAATTTCATTGCATGTTGGAATCTCATCTTCATATTTTATGCATCCAGCTGGATTTGAAATTGTTGAAAATACATAATGGGTCGAAACAAAATGAACTATCTTCAATCTAGTTGTTGATGCCAGCCTTATAACCTCTTGCGTTCCTCCAACATTAGCACCCTTTAACATCTGATATGGCTCAAGAAAATTTGTATTAGCACCACAATGATATATCATGTCAACCCGTTCTGCCAATGCCTCAAACTCTTCATTAGTCAGACCAAATAACGGCAACACAAGATCTCCACAAACAATAGAAATACGCTTTCTATATTCGTCCTGCCATATTCCATAGTTATTTAAATTACCCTTTATTCTCTCAAGCCCCATTTCTTCATTTTTTGCACGGACGAGGCAGTAAACTGTATAATTTGTTTTATTCAAAATATCCGCGAGTAAAAATGCCCCCAAAAATCCACTCGCACCTGTCAAGAAAACATTTTCGCTTTCAGCTGCACTCTTATTTGAAAGAATTCCTTGTGTATTAATGTTTTCATCAAGAAACACTTCTTTTCTCAAATACTCTCTTGTATTAAGGCGATAGTTTTGAATAGCATCTTCATTAAGTTTTTCTTTATCACGGTTGGATTTTACTGCATCTATGTATAATGCCATTTGTTCAATATTAGACTTATCGAAGAAAATTCTTATAGGCAACTGTACTCCAAATACCTCTCTAAATTTTACTATTAATTGCGTTGCTAATAAGGAAGTACCTCCGATCATAAAGAAATTGTCCAAAACACCGATTTTCTCTGCATGCAAAATTTCTGACCATAACTCAACAAGTTTTTTCTCAGTTTCGGTTCTCGCAGAAACGTATTCACACGTTGAAGTGTAAATATTCCAATGTGTTGAATTAATTTCATTCATAAGGTAATCAATTGTGTTTATTTTTATTGCATAATTGATTATGCGGTTTTTGATATCAGTTTTTTTCAGTTCCCATTTTTTCTTAAGAAGCTCAACCGCGTTACTATTAAAATTTTTTAGTTCATTTTGATTTTCTAAGTCTTCCCTAATAATTGTCTTCTCAACCGCTCGTGCAACAATATCTTTACACTCTGCAGAGAATTCAGCCCCATCTCTAACACAATTGATATCCTTGTCAAGAATATCTGCAATAAACTTACCTCCCAAAGCATTTCTGCTATTTTCAACAAATTTCATTGCAATAGTGCTACAATTTACCTTCTCAGCATAATCCGAAAGTTTTGCTATAACATGGTATTCAACCTGCTTGCCCAAAATTCGGCAGTTCAACATAGCATCAATTATATGAAATATTCCCTCTCCAACTTTTCCTACAACAAGTCCCGACATTCCATAGTCACCAAATCTGTCTCTGACATATACACCAAGGATTTTTATGTCTTTTTGATTATAATAATCGATAAGTTCATCCATTTCCCACATTACATTTGTAAACCTAAAGTCCTTTATACTTTCCATTAAGTGATGTACCTGAATCAACTGTTCCATACTTACTTCGTGTAATTCAGCTTTCATCTCCAAACTGCTGTAAAAATCTCCTTTTCTTGCGCTTACTTCTGTCAGATTACAAAATGAAGCACCTTGGATTTGGGGTATATGGTTAATATACTCGGAATGATTTATTGTATCTGCCCATAAAGCACTGTCCTCAGGCAATTCTAAGACACGACACTTGGCTCCATAATTTTCAGTGTTTCGCGGTGTTACAAAAACTATTCTTTCAGTTTTATATCCATGTGAAAGTTTTATTTCATCTATAGCATCAAGAATATTCTTGCAATTATAACAAATATGTTTAATTTGATTCATCTGAAGCATAATATCATTATCTGAAATCAATTCAGCGAATCTATTTTGATCTAAATCTGTACAAATTGCTATTTCTGTTCCCCAAACAGCAAGCATACTAATGTATTTTTGAAATGCGTGAATAGAATCATCTCGTCCAATATCTTCCCTAGACACCCCAGTCACGCTACTCCAATGGCTATTAACATCATATTCGTCAGCTAAAAGCATTGCAGCTTCGAAAAGCATAATACTTTTTTCCGCTTTATATAACTGCATCACTTTAATTATTTGTTCTGAAACTGTTTCAAAAAACAGATCCGTGTAAGGTATTTTTGCAAGTGCGTACATTGTAGGATTCATTGACCCTTTTAATGATATTTTTCTTATAGCTTCTTCTGCATCACAAATTAGAATGTTCTTCTTACCGCATAAATTCATCATAAGTGTACTTCGATACACTTCCGATAATTGCTCCATACCATATTGCGTCTGTAAATCACCAAGACCTGCCGGTTTTTTCTCTAGTTTCGCTGGT
>CAYXPB010000039.1:0-215 GCA_964466645.1 uncultured Acetivibrio sp.
ACATCAATGGCCATGGTTATTTCGACTTTAACTGGCAAAAGTGTATCACCTGTTGATTTGTGTGAGTTTTCTTTAAAAAATGGTTATAGGACTTATGATAATGGAACAGCGTGGGATTTTTTTGGAGCAGTAGCTAAAAAGAATAATATTAAGTGTGTAGAGACTAAAGACCTCAAAGAGGTTAAAGAGGCATTGAGTGATGGGAAGCATATTGT
>CAYXPB010000039.1:270-21757 GCA_964466645.1 uncultured Acetivibrio sp.
AGGACATTTTACAAAGGAAGGACACTTTATTGTGATTACTTCTGTAGAAGCAAAAAACGGAAATGACTGGTATACTGTTTTTGATCCTAATATTGATAATAAGAGATATGGAAATGATGGTATGATAGAGCACGGAACAAGAGATGATGGTATTGTTAAAGCAGTAGATAGTGTTTTTACATCAGAAGGAAAACAATATTGGATTTTTGAAAAGATAGGAGACAATATTGAATTAGGTGATAATTTTGTTACAAATAAAGAGGATACTGTCAATATAAACTACAATAGATTGAACAATATTAACGAATATGTTGTTCAAAGGGGTGACACTCTTATTGATATTGCTAAAAAGTTTGATACTACTGTAGAGAGTTTGGTAAAAATAAACAATATAAGAAATGCAAATTTAATTAGTATAGGTCAAGTTATAGAAATTCCAAGTGTACAAACAAGTAAAACGAAAAGTAGTAAGACTTTTGTTAAAGCGGAAACTATTGAAGCTGAAAAGGTCTCGAGAAATATGGAACACTCAAAAAGTGTGGCAAGTGAAATTGTTTCCACATTTGAAGGAGGGAAAAATGCTTTAGCAGGAAATTTTGATGGTGCAGGGTTATCTATTGGGTATATACAGATGAATCTAAAATATAGTTTACATTTAGTATTGGATGCTTATGCAAATGAACTAGATACAAAAAAAGAATTTGAATCTTTTTTTGAGTTTGATACTACTTTTGAAAAGAATGGAGAGCTTATAAAAATGAAAGGTTATGAAGTGATTAGGGAAGTTATTAAACTACCAAAAGAAGATAGAATAAAATGGGGAGATTCTATAAGTGACATTAACTCTAAAACACCTAAATATGGATTGAAAGAACCTTGGAGGACAGCATTTAAAAACATGTTAAAGAGTGACAAATTTCAGCATGTTTATGAATCATCTCCACACGTTCAAAGTTATTATAGTAAGGCGAACGATATTATGAATTATATTGGTATGAAAACAGTAAGGGGTTATACTCTTGCACTTGATATTTCAGTTAATAATGGATCGACACCTACAAAAGTAGTTGATGAGGCTATGAATAGTGTCCCCAACAGATTAACAAGTTTAAATGATGTCTATTTTGATGAAATCAAAAATGCTGATAAGAAAAAAGCAGATATTAGAGTGGTAAAAGATTTGATGAATTGCCTTGAAGGTATTACTGATCCTATGCTAAAAAAGGCATATTATGCTTCAGCTGCTGCAGCGTTACAAAAATCAGATGGATATTCATGGGATTCTTGGATTAGAAAAAAGGCAATTATCCAGGGAAAAGGGGAAGTACATGGTATTCCTATAAATGCGAAGCGCTTAACAGATGATAGTATCATTAGTAATTAGTATAATTGAAAAATGGGAGGTCAATATGAGAAAAAAAATTAATATATACGGTTTAATATTTTTGTCCGTGTTAGTTTTTATGTTTTTACATGGTTGTAATAGACATAGTAATAATACTACAACAATTCCGACAAATCAAAATGAAAACTATAAAACTGTTGAACCTGAAGTAAAAAACAATTCGGAAAAAATAGTAGAATATAGAGATACGTTCGAAAAAAAGTGGAACTATAAGCCTGCGTACTCTGATTTTGAGCCTGTAATAGATGGTAGTAACGTTTACGTTTATGGAGATGGGTTTACTTGTCTAGATAGGCAAACAGGAGAAGTTAAATGGATTCTTGACACTGTGACAGGTCCAATAGATACGAAAATAGCATATGATTCAACAGTTGTTGCATTTACAAATGGTGAGGCACTTATTATATTAGATAAAACAACAGGAAATGTTGTAACAAAATATGAGACAAGCAAAGAAACATATTCAAATCCTGTAATAAACGGAAATGTTGTTTTTTTTACTGCAAGCGAAGGAGAATTATATGGAGTAGATAAAGAGACAGGAGAATTAGTATGGGAGTTTTACCCAGATGACGGGATGCCTAATATGTCTATATTAAGTAGTCCTGTTATTATTGATAATAAAATATTCTTTGAAGCAAGTAATAATTTATATGCAGTAGATTTGCTATCTAAAAAAGAAATTTGGAGAACAGCAGTGCTTAATTTGGCATCAAGTTATGTATCTATTTTCTCATCGAATGACTATATTTTTATAATAGGTGGAATGGAACATAATAACATATATTGTATAGATTGTAATAACGGAAGCGTCATATGGGAGAAAGTACTTGATAAAAATATTTATGCTAATGAGATATTAATTAATGATGGATATGTTTATATTTGTAGTCAAGACAATTATATTTATAAGATTGACAAATATGAAGGCAGCATTTTATATGAGTATGAAACAAAAAGTAATTCTGAAAAACTATATGATATTGCTTTAAAGGATAAAAGAATCTTCTTTACAAATGATAAAGGCTTATTTTCTATAGATACAAGTGGTGAAAATTACCAAAAGCATGAAATAAGTAATGTAATTGGAAAAAAAATTATTTTTGAAGGTGATGAACTGTATCTAATTAGTAAAGATAATGATTTATGTAAATATGATGGGAAAAAGAATTTCAACTTACAGGAGAGTGAGGAACAAATAAATATGATACAAGAAAGAGAGGGGATTTATGGAATGTGGGAATTTTCAAAACCTGTGACTATATATGGTTTGTCACCAGAAGCGACTATTGAATATATGGGTAAGCAGTTTACTTACATGCAGGATTTTTGTAGATGTGGTATAAGTGGTTTAAATAATCCCCAATATTCAATTGAAAAATTGGAAAAGGAAAATTTCAATGAGGAGCTAAAGCAATTTTTAGATAATAATAGTATAGAAAAAAATTATGTGACAAGTATTAAAATCTTCAAAGATAACGAAAAACAAGATGAGTGGGAAGGCCTTGGAAATGAATTCTATAAAATCGATGACAGAATTATAGTTAATATTGATGGAAAATTATGCGAGTTAAAAAGAATTTTTAGTGGAAAAGTTGATAATTACTTGGTCGATAAAAATTCCATACAAACTGGGCAAAAAATTGGATCGCTTACAGTAAAAAGTGTAGACAAAGTATCGGAAGCAGTAAACGATATAACTTTTTCAGGAGAAATACATGTTAAAGGCATTTATGAATGGTGTGATACAGGTGATGGATATGGATGTATTATTACTTTAGATGAAAATTCTAGAGAAATCATACCTGTATTTGAAGATTTCGCAAATGAAAAAAGCATAAAGATTAACAATACAGAAATGGCGAAAGAGCTTTTGACAAAGGAAACTGGTGAAGCAGAAATAGTTATAGACAACTATTCTATAGGCGAAAGACAAATAATGGTGAGTGCGGATATTGTAAGATTAGATTAATACTTTGTTTATTATGTATAGTACTCTTTGAGATTGAAAGGTTGGGTAAAGCTATGAAAAAATAATTTGTTTGTTGTGGTATTAACTATGTTAAGTGCAATATATACAGTCTATTCTGCAACAGGAATATAACAAATTTTGATGTTGAATATTGTCGTATATATCAATTGATGTTAATTGAAGTTTAATGTATAATTTAGTCAATATGTATTTATATTAAATTTACAATGTAACTAGTATCTATAGAAGGGTTGATCAAATTGGTTGCAATTATTTCGGGGCCGGAGTATTGGATTGATATCGATGAAGCACTAAGAAAAGTTAATAGAGAGATCGCATATAAGAAAATAGACAGAGATATAGATATTTTAGGCGAAGTAGAAAGACTAAATGCTTTAGATATAGACTGTCTTATTGTTGATGTTTCGTGTCTTGAGGACTATAGACGATTGCCTCAGGCAATAAGGAAAATTATGCTGAGCAAAGAGACTTTAAGAGTTTTTGTTATAGCTCCTCAGAAGTTTTCCGGTAATGAAGTTATAAGTAACCTTATCTCGATGGGCATTTACGATATTATCGGTCAGAAGGAAAATGAGGAAAAGAATATAACTCCTCTGCTAGTTGAACTTTTTGAAAATCCGTCTACATATGCAAAAGCTGTCAAATGGGATGAAGGCTTTGCAAGGCAGAAAGAGAAGGAAAAAGAGTTTATTGAGAAAGGGTATGGGAAGTCTGCTAATGCTCAAACGAAAACTATCGAAAAAGATAAAATATTAGGAACAGTGGTAATAGCTGTTGTAGGCACGATGAGCAGAATTGGGACAACGCATACTGCCATATCCATTGCAAAGTTTTTAATGGATAACAGGCATGGTGTAGCAGTTGTTGAAATGCATAGCAGCTTTACGTTTGACTGTATAAAGAACGCCTATGATAATGTTGTTGAGAAAAAAAACATGTTTTCCCTTGCGGGGATAGATTTTTATCCCTTTGATCCTGCGATGTCGGTATCCGATTTAACTCTTGATGACTATAGTTATATAATTCTTGACATGGGGATATACAGCAAGTGTAATATAGCTGAATTTAAAAGGGCTCAGGAGAGAGTTATTGTAAGTGGGGTTAAGGATTGGGAACTTAATGAGTTGGAAGAACTGATTGAGTCAGATGATAAGAATTTTAAAAATAGATATTATTTTACTTTTTCCAACAATGCAATGTTTGAGTTGGTGAAGTCTAGTATGAATTCGCTTCCTTGTTTTCAGGCACCTTACAATCCACAGCCTTTTGAAGACAGTGAGGAGTGTTCAAAGGTGTTTGCTGGCATGCTGAGAAATGTACTTCCACAGATAAATGATAATGATGAAAACGAAGGCTTTTTTAAGTCGGTTTTAAAAAAAAAAGAGATAAAACTATACCATAAGCCAATACTTATGGAAAAAATTAAACAAAAAAATGCCCAAACTAATCAAAGACCTGCAATAAGCAGTGAGGTTAAAAAGTATATGGGCTTTTTGAAGTTCTTAGTTGTAGTGGTTATAGTTGCACTTGCGTTGACATTGCTTGCATATTTGTTTAGTAACAGCAATGTATTTTTTCAGATAAAGAATTATTTTAAGGGAGTATATTAGATCATATAGAGGATTTGTATTAATTAACATAGATTTCAAGGGGGAACGAAATTAGTGAGTAATTTAATTCTTTATGTATTAAGCGGAGAAACTTTTAAGGAGTATCAACTTCCCAATTCTTTAGAAGGAATAGTTACCGTCGACATTAATCCTGAAGTGGTTGAATCTGAGTCGATTTATTTAGTACCTATATATGCCGACAGTGGTCACTGGTCACTTCGTGAAATGGAAGATATAAATATTAAGGTCAATGGACAAGCTGTTTTTGATAGACAGCTTGTTGCCGGAGATGTTATAAATGTTGCATCAATGGATGGAAAATGTGGGGCAGTTATATATGTCGATGAGGCTGAATTTGCTTCGGTGTCCTTTGATAAGTACTCCCTTGGAGTTCGGAATATAAAAATTGGTTTTATGGGTGATAATTCAATTATCTACAAAGGGACAAATGTTTCCGAAAATCATGCCGTAATTGACTTGGAATCGGGAAAAGCTGAGATTAAGGCTAATGGGAATAATTTGGTATTTGTTAACGGCAGGAAGACGCAGTCAAAGGTTTTGAACTTTGGGGATACAATAAATATTATGGGGCTCAAAATTGTATACTTTAGTAACTTCATTGCAATCAACAGGCCAAAAGGGCTTCAAAATTGCAACCTTAATAAGTATTTGGAAGTATTAGATCAGCAAACCGATGGTAGCAATGCTACAGGAAAGGCTAAAAACAAGTCGTATTTTCAGCGTTCTCCAAGGATTATTAAAAAACTTGACGATGGTCAGATAAATATTGATGCACCACCGGCACCTAATACAGCTAAGGAACAGCCGCTCATATTGACTATGGGACCTTCTTTTTTAATGGGAATAGGTATGATGGTAAGCACTATGTTTACTATCAATTCAAGCAGAAATAATCCAAGCATGGTTATTCCAGGGATAGTTATGACCGGGTGTATGCTAGTAGGAATAGTTTTATGGCCTATTCTGACAAGACGTTATCAGAAGAAAACAAAAGAAAGAGACGAAAAGAAGAGAGTTAAAAGATACAGACAGTATATGCAGAAAGTCTATGCAAAGCTTGAGGAGCGTATTGACCGCAACAGAAAGATTTTGTCCGGTAATTATCCTGAACCTACAGTTTTGATAAACCGTGCAGTAAATAAAGACAGAAGACTTTGGGAGCGTATGCCTTCAAACAAGGACTTTTTAGAACTGAGACTTGGAGTGGGAACAAGACCTTCTCTTATTAACGTGGCAATTCCACCGGAACATTTTACTATGGAAGATGACCCGTTAATGGATGAATTGAATGATATAAATAAAGACTTTATAACCGTTCCGAATATCCCAATAACCGTTTCTCTTTTTGAAAACAATATGTTGGGTGTAATCGGTGAGAGAAAGACAATCATGGATATAGTAATGTCTATGATTATTCAGATATCTTCGCAGCACAGCTATGATGAAGTAAAGCTGGTGTGCATATATGGAAAGAATGAAGCCCAAGAATGGAACTGGATAAAGAGGCTTCCTCATGTTTGGGGTCCTGAAAAGGCAATTCGTTTTATTGCGTCTTCCCGTGATGAAGCAAGAGATGTATTCCACTATCTCAATGAGGTTTTAGGTGATAGAGAGGAAAGTCTTAAAGAAAATTCAAATGAGAGAAAAATGTTTTTACCGCATTTTGTGGTTATTATTGCTGATCCGGAATTGGCTGAAAATGAGCCTGTTATGAGGTATTTGACTAACGGTTCTGTTTCTTTGGGAGTAACTACGGTGTTTGCCTATGAAAAATTAAACATGCTTCCTAAAGAATGTAACTCCTTTGTTCAATGTAATGAGACAGAGAGTACCCTATATCACAGGGATAATCCCGAAGATGGGCTTATTGAGTTTAAGGCAGATCCGATCAGTATTAGAGATTTGGATTCTTTTTCATGTTCACTAGCCGGTATTAAGGTTAAGGAACTGGCTTCTGCTATGTCACTGCCCTCAATGCTTACTTTTCTTGAGATGTACAAAGTGGGTAGAATTGAGCATTTAGAGATAAAGAGAAGATGGAGGGAAAATTTGTCCTATCGTTCTTTAGAGGCTCCTTTAGGTATAAAAGCAGGAGATACTCAGTTTTTCATAAATATCCATGAAAAATATCATGGTCCTCACGGA
This sequence comes from uncultured Acetivibrio sp., assembly GCA_964466645.1. Lineage (GTDB taxonomy): Bacteria > Bacillota > Clostridia > Acetivibrionales > Acetivibrionaceae > Acetivibrio. The sequence continues at coordinate 7,445 of CAYXPB010000039.1, forward strand.
CTTATAGCGGGTATGACCGGTTCGGGTAAAAGTGAATTTATACAATCCTTAATACTATCCATGGCTATAAATTATCACCCCTACGATGTATCTTTCATATTGATTGACTATAAAGGTGGAGGTATGGCCAACTGCTTTATCGGGTTGCCACACATATCCGGGACTATTACCAACCTTGGGGGAAGCCAGATAAGAAGATCATTAGTTTCTCTTCAGAGTGAGCTTAAACGCAGGCAGAGAATTTTTGCAGAATACGGAGTTAATCATATAGATACATATCAGCAGCTCTACAAGGAGAATAAGGCAAAAGAACCGTTGCCACACCTTGTGATAGTTTCTGACGAGTTCGCAGAGCTAAAATCCCAACAGCCTGAATTTATGAATGAGCTTGTCAGTACAGCGAGAATAGGAAGAAGTCTTGGTGTACATCTGATTTTGGCTACTCAAAAGCCTTCCGGTGTTGTTGACGACCAAATATGGAGTAATACCAGGTTTAGAATCTGTCTTAAGGTATTGGACAAGGCTGACAGTAACGAAATGCTAAAGAGACAGGAAGCGGCATATATTACCCAAGCCGGACGATGCTATGTACAGGTTGGAAACGATGAGATATTTGAACTAGTACAGTCAGGATGGAGCGGAGCACCCTATGTACCAACCGACAAGATTGAAAACGACGGTGACAAGCAGGTTATGTTAATTGACGGTTCAGGAAGGGCTATAAAAACTGTATCGGTAAGAACTGAAGCAGTTAAGAGTTCAAGTACTCAGCTTTCTGCCGTTGTGGACTATATTTCTGATATTTCAGTAAAAGATAACATCAAACCTTTGAAGCTTTGGTTAGAGCCTTTAGAGGAGGTTGTATTCTATGATAAATTGGTTGATGAGAAGGGTTGGGATGGACAGGAATGGAAGCCGGTTGACCACTGGATGTGTGCTTATATAGGAATATACGACGATCCTAAAAACCAGAGACAGGATTTGTTAAAAGTAGATATAGGGCAAGAAGGCCATATTATACTGTATGGAGCACCGGGAACAGGAAAAACGACTTTCCTGCAGACGCTTGTATATTCCCTTGTAAAATCCTATTCGCCGGAGCTTTTAAATCTTTATTTCCTTGACTTTGGAGGTCGGACAATGGGGTATTATAACGAACTTCCCCATACAGGTGGAGTTCTGTTCTCCGATGATGCCGACAAGTTGGAGAAATTATTTAAATTGCTTTCAAAAGAATTGGAAATTAGGAAAAGGAAGTTTGCAGAGTATGGAGTAGGTTCACTGCAGGCATATATGCAGATTTCAGGAAATAAAGAGCCTGCGATGGTTGTGATAATAGATAATTACTCGGCCTTTTCAGAGCTTTATCCCGATTCGGAAAACACTATTGTAACTTTAGCTCGTGAGGGTGGGAATTATGGTGTTTACTTGATAATAACCACAACAAATACCAGTTCTATGAGGTATAGAGTAAGCCAGAACATTAAACTGATGTATGCCCTTCAATTAAATGACAAATATGAGTATTCGTCGGTGGTAGGTAATACTGATGGTTTAGAGCCTGAAAATGTTAAGGGAAGAGGTTTAGCTAAACTTGATGCTGTTTTGGAATATCAGACAGCACTTGCAGGTAGTTCTATAAACGAAGGTGAGAGAGTTTCTGAGTTGAGAGAATTGTTTAAAGAAATGAAAGCAAATTGGAAGGGACGTAGTGCAAAACCTATACCCTTTGTACCTGAAGAAGTTACTGTTGACATTATTCTTGATAGTGATGATGGAAAAACGCTTATTGAACAGGAATTAATTCCAATAGGATATGACATAAATGAAGCTGAAATTGTTTCAATAGATTTTGGAAAAAACTTTACCTATTCCATATTGGGTTTTTATCAGGGTGGTAAAACCAATTTCCTTAAAATGCTACTGAGGATTGTTAAGGCAAGCTTTGATTGGAAGGTTTATGTAGTAGATAATGGTCAAGGTGATTTTGAAAGATTCTGTACAAAATATAGTGCCGATGATTATATTTGTGACTCAGAGAGTTTTGATAGCTTTATAAATCCTCTTGTAAAGGAAATGCAGTCAAGGCACAAAGATTTAAAAGCATTTAGGCAAAGTGAAAATACTCAAAGTGAATACGAATACATGCGCAAGTATCCAAGAATTTTAGTGCTTATAGATGATTTCGACAGTTTCTACAAAATGATTTCCGAAACAGCTTTAAGTTATATGGAAAATCTAATGAGTGGCGGTAGCGGTCTTGAAGTATATTTTGTATTTACAGGAGATCCAGAAAAGATCAAAAACTTTGTGGGTCAGCCGATATATAGTTCAGTGTTTGGCGGAAAGAGCGGTATTTTGCTTGGGGGAAGTATAGACGACCAGATTATTTTTAGTGTGAATATGGGTTATCAGCAAAGAAGTTGTCAATATGATACAGGTATGGGTTATTTGATAGAAAAGAATGACTATACTGTAATAAAGACACCAATTGCCTGAGAATAAGCTTTGTTGGAGGTGGAAGGCGGTTGTTAAAAGTTGTCTTGTGTGATGATGATGTTGTTTATCTTCAACTAATAAAAAAGTTGCTTATGAACACAGTTGACAAAAATAGATACAATATGGAAATTGTCATCGCAACTTCTTTACCTAGAAAAGTATTTGACTATTTATCTAGGGAAGAAGGCATAACACTTTTTATGTTGGAAACGGTATTTTTACCCCCCGAAATGGATGGAATTGAGCTGGCAAAGGGGATAAGGGCAAAAGACCGTGAGTCCTATATTGTTTTTTGTACATCACATAGCGAAAATATATATAGAGTTATGGCAGGTCTGATAAGGCCGTCAGGATTTTTAGTCAAAAAACTAGATTCTGATGAGGTTGAAAATTTTGAGATAGTTGTAGGAGATGTGTACAGGGATTATCTGAATTTCTATGGTGACAGTGAAGCTGTTTTGAATATAAATATAGGTGCAGAAATACATAGAGTTGATTATGATGATATAGTATATTTGGAAGCTTTTCAAAAGAAGGTTTATGTTCACACTTCCAATCAGAGGATAGGATACTATGACAGCTTGTCAGCTTTAGAGGAAAAGTTAGGGGAAAAGTTTGTAAGGTGTCACAAAAGCTATATTGTAAACCGTGCTAAAGTGGTAAAGGTATGTTTTTCAGACATGAAGATAACGATGACAAACGGGGCAGAGGTAGACATATCACGTACGTTTAAACCGACAATTAAAGAGAAAATAAATGTTTTTAGATAGGAGTGTGTATGGAATGAGTGTAATAGGTGAAGCAGGTTATGTTTTGACAAAGAAGGAGCTTGTGTTTCTTGCTGCATTGACAGGTGCAGAAGAAATGTATGGAATTGAGGATAACAGTTTTAAAATGAGTGACAAAGAAATCTCAGAAGAATGGGATAAGGCCAAAGACCAGTTAGAAACAAAAAAATACATAGAAGTTGATTTTGATAACTCTGTAACAATGGATGATGATTTGTTTAGTTTGATTGTTGCATGTTGTAATCCTAAAGTGTTCTTAAGAACTGTAAGAATAGAAGATAATGATTGTGTAAATATGAGGAATATATATATTACTAAAGATATAGCTGTTGAACTGGATAGAGACAGACTTAGCAAAAATAAATATGTGATGACACCTTTAGTTAGTATTGAAAAGGTAGCGGCTAATTTGTTGGAGTGTTTTGTCACTGAGAAGGATTATACAGGGGAAAATATGAGTTTTGATATCCACGTGACGGATTTTGAAAAGCTCAACAACCTTCTTGAAAAGGATGAAACAACTGCAGCAGTCGAGATGATGAAGAATCTTGGATGCAATGAAGGTGGTGCAGAAGATTTTATAGGCGCTATAAAGACTAAGGAACTTTGTACGTCACTTTTGGTGATGCTTATAGATTATGATAACATGAGTGATGTAATTAGCTACTCCTATTATAGCGGTTGTAATTATCTTTGGAGGGTGGATGTTTCAAACCTTGGAAAAGAAGAAGAGGAAGAAAAAATCATTACCTTAAGCACAGTTAGCTCTGAAACTGCCTTAAGAGAGATTGAAAAGATGGTTTTAAGCCTTAAACATTTATATAGCTCAGCTGCAAGAAAAGGAGATGGAGTAAATGGATAAGATTTTTGTTGAGGTTGCAGTTCCTGCCACAGGTAAAAATTACGAATTTCTTCTACCTTCCGTTATGAAAGTTGGAGTGGCTGCTGAGCTCATTGCGCAGGCCGTTTTTGAGATGGAAGGATTAAGGGCATCGAAGGAGAACGTCATGCTTTGTTCCTATGACGATGAAAAGGTACTTCCAAATAACAGCACAATAGAAAAAGCCGGAGTTATAGATGGGGGAAAGCTGTTACTTATTTAGTGAAGTGTTTTTGATTAGGCGAAAGCTTTGTTATAAAATATACTATAAAAAATTTTAGAATAGTATACACAACAAGCATCTACTTTATTTAGTGTAGATGCTTGTTAGGTATTAAAAATAAACTGTAATTATTCTACAATAGGATTAAAGAAATATGCGATGGTTTCTGGACGACCAGCTTTTGTAGCATCAGCTGCAAATCCAATGGTATTCACTCCTGTTATATCAATCTCTTCAACTTTTTTAATATTTCCACCTGTAACTTCGATATTAGCCAAGAATTCATTAGTATCAATATTATAAACTCGTAGAATGTAAGAATCGTTTCCAGGTACATAGGCATCAAAAGATAATTTGCTATATCCACCACCTATTGTAGCTTGATATGCTCTGTCACTACTAGAAGAAGAAGCCGAATTCCAAACCCTAAAACTTATTCCATCATTAAATGTAGTATTAGCACCTAATTCTCCTTCGACTGTTAAAGAACCTTTATCGGTAACTTTACTACTATAATTAGATGTTTTGGCATCAAACTTCAAAACGCTTTTTGGTTCCTTTTTCTCAGTCCCAAGAATAACGGTCTTAGTTGATGCTTCCCAATTAACTGGTACATCCATCATATTGCTGACAGCACGAATAGGAAGATATGTAGTACCATTATACATAATGGGGTATACAACATTTCCAGCCCCGTCTTTCATTACTTGAACTTCTCCTTCGTACCTAACACTAACTTCTTGACTCAATATTGCTTTGATTTCTGTTGTAAGTGAAGAGCCAAATACTGCAGCACTTGCGCAAAACGTAACCAAACTTGAAACAACAGCGATTTTTAATGTACTTTTTTTCAAATGAATTCACTCCAATTCTACATAATATATTTATTCATAATTATATATTTATAAACAAGATATTTCAACTATAGATTTTGTGGGTGTTTAGAGGTGTTTGTAAATATTCCTTGCAGAATTGCTGAAATACTCTTATTATTATAATGTGCTTGTTATAAATATTTTAAATATCGAGTAATGCAAAAAAGCAAATTTTTGTGAGTTTTTAGTTTTAATCATAATTAAATATAGTTAAATTCAAGAAAATACCAAATTTCTGCATTTCATCCCATGAAACATGCATTTCGTCAGAAATTATTGTAATGCAAAAAAAATGTATATATAATTGAAAACATGAAAGACAAGAAAATTAGAGACGGGGAGGAGAAAGCATGCTTCCACCAAAAAGGCGAATAAATTACAGTCAAGTTATGAATCAGGTATCGCAAATAAAAGGATTGTCAACAGATACAAACAAAGTATCTCAAGATCTTGACGATGTTCTGAAAAGTACAATGAAAATTTGGAGTGGGGATGCAGCAAATGCATTTAAGACACAATGCGGCACAATGATTATAGATATTGCTAATACCGCAAAAAAAATAACCGACCTCGCAAGTAAGATATCGAATGCTGCATCAGACATCAAAAGTGAAGATGATGCGGCTGCAAGGCGATATCAAGATTATTTAAGAGATCAAGAACGTAAAAAAACTAAAGCCCCATAGCAAATTGATGGTTGGAGGCATATGGGGCTTTAGATGTGAGAAGCGTGTGTTGGCATTATTTATGACTGTGATTTTGCAAAAAAGCACTAGCTCGGATTTTAATTGAGTATGCAGGTGGTGGATATCGTGAACATTTCATTTCATCCTGAAAGGATGAAGGATATACTTGTTCAAATACATAAACTTAAGAGCGAAGTAAAAAGGATTGAAGCCGAATTTGAAAAAATAGGGTTAAGTCTTACGCCTGAATTTTTAGAACTTTCAAGCCTTATAAAAGAAATTAATGAGGACCTGGATTTTGCAAACATTTATTTATCGAGGTCTTGCAGTTTTGTAAATGAAGCAATTGATGAATATTCTAATATAGATAGAAGAATTATGTGTTTGCTTAGTAAGTTTCCAAGTATCAATACAAGCACTACAGATGTGCCACAACCTGTGAAAAGCATAAATTCTGAAGAGAATAAACGAAATGTTTACTTATCTGATATGTTAAGAACTGATTTAAAAGAGAAGCCTTGCAAGCTTCCACAAAACCAGATATTCAAAAAATACACTCTTAAGCCGGGTAAGATTGATGAAGGGCACAATATCTTAATTAGAACTTGGAGTAGTAATCATAATTGAAGCAAGCTATTTTTATTAATCACCTTATAAACAGTGACAAAAGAAATTATTCTTTGCTATAATATATATTGTTAAAATTATGAAATTGTTGTGTCAATTTTAAAAGTGATTACTAAACAAGGAGTGGTTTGTTTGAAGAAAATGTCGTCGTTTGTGCTTGTGCTGGCTATTGTGGTGAATTCAATGTTTATGGTTTGCTTTGCGGCAAATTATAGAACGGTAACTATTAACCCCGGTCAAAGTTTTGAATTTAACAGTAAAGTCTCTACAGGGACAAGTGTTATACAAAAGGGAAATGGAAAATTTGATGTGGCTTCTTACAATTCGGATGGTTCGGTAGATAGTGCTTACTGCATGGAAGATACATATGCCTATGTACCAGCAGGTGGGCGAATGGTGCTTACGGTGCCGAGTTCATCAAAAGCCTTATCGTTTGAGTATGACAGTGACAGGATTACAATGAAAAGTTCATCTTCGCAGGCACTTAAGAAGATTGTGATTCAACCTGGAGCCAATTTTGAGTTTCGTAATAAAAATACAAAGAACGAATTTGTCAGGCAATATGGTAAAGAAACTTATGATTACATAGAGTATGAAGGTGTAAGTAAGTACGCTTATCCTGCTGTTGATACAAGTGGGTCACTGCTTTTATCTTCAAACGGAAGAAGCATTGTGTCAGTATCAAAAGGATCACCAGCGGTAACATTTTATATAGCAAACGAACTTTTCAACAGGTTTATAACTGCAACTGAGGTTAGCGAACCTGGGGTATATAAGTTAGATGTGAAGCCCGGAGAAACTTATGAATTTAAAAACGTAAATACTGAAGATAAATATCTAAGAGCAAAAAATATGGAGCTGTATGATTATATAGTTTATAAAGAAGACGGTGTTCCTAGTTATAGTGATGTATCTTATTATGGTGGGGAGCCGATTTCAGCAGGAAATAGATTGGTGTTAACTTTATTACCTACATCATTAGAAGAGACTTTTTATATGCCTTATGAAGATTATATGAGTATTACTGTTAGCAAGCTCAGCAATGAGGCATTGCATAAGATTGATATAGAGCCTGGCCAGAGTTATGAATTCATAAATAACGGATCAAATGAGGCAAGAATATTTGCTTCTTGGCATGATTATTATGAGACAGCACTATATAGAAAAACAGGAAGTTCTAGCATTGATGACTCAAGTGGAGGAAGTCAGTATCTAGATGTGAATGAGAGATTGATAGTTACTGTCCCTGATTATTCAGAAGCTATTACCTTCTCTGTAGGGTATGATACATATAAAAATGGTTTAACAATAAAGAAGTCTAATGAACCTGCATTACATAAAATTGTTGTGTTTCCCGGCTTTAATTATGAGTTTAAAAACATAGGTAAGGACTATGCATATATTAGGCAATCGGGATCGGACAAATATGGATATGAATTATACTCAGATAGAGGAAGTCTTATCGACAGCAGTAGTTCTCATTCCGGCAGCCAATCTGTAAGTGATGGCTGGAAACTTAAAATTAGTGTACCGGAAGGTTCGAGTGCCGTGGCATTTTATACAGGGTTTGAGACCTTTAAGAAATCTTTTGATCCTAACATTAAACCTAAGCCTGGAGTTTTTTCAATCAAGCAGTTAGAGCAGGCAAAAGATAAGAAGGAAGTGCTCAAAATTTTGGAGAGCTCTTATGCCCTAATACCGGAAAAAGGTAGGACTACCGACAATGTAAGAGAACAATCGGTTGTTCTTGCAGAAGAGGCTATTAAGAAAATATCGTCCCAAACTGTTAAAGTTACTTCCGATATAGTTGATATAGATAGCAAACTTGTTAAAGAACAGGTAAAAAAAGCTGTGGAATCGGTGCCGGAAATTGAGACTGTACTTGAAAAGAGTGGGATTGAGAAAAACAGGGATATCAAGACTACAATAAAAATTAATTTGGATGTATCCAGTAAAAAGAATATGGATTTGGTTATAAACAAAAATCTTTCGGAAGACGCCAAAGAAGTTGATAATGTTTATTTTGATACAGGAGAAGTTGGAATATCACTCGATACATCAAAAATGTCTGAAGAATTTGACGCAGAGAGCAAATTGCTGATTTCTGTAGAAGAGGAAACTGTCAACGTTCAACAAAGTGTTGTTTTAGCTTCGAACGGTGAAATTAAAGCTTTGAATTTAGCAATTGGAAGTACTCAGCAAAAGAAATACACTGTAAATTTCAAAAATGAAAACGGAAGTCAGGTTAAAAATCTAAAAAACAATGTTGATCTGAAGTTTCCAGCCGTAAGCAGTGAAGGTGACTACAACTGTGTATTTAAGGTAGAAGATGGTAATACAGAGGCGGTTGGAGGTTTGTATAACGCTGATACCAATAGCTTGAGCATTAAGACTAAAAACAGCGCACAGTACTATGTTGTCGAAAACAAGAAGAGCTTTGATGATATAGGTAGCAAAGACGCATCCATGAGAAAAGCGATTGAAATTATGGCTGCAAAAGGTATTATAAACGGAAAGGATAGCGGCAAGTTTGAGCCGGATTCTTCAATAAACAGAAGTGAATTTGCAACTCTTATAGTTAGAGCTATCTACAAGTACGACAGCAAAGCAGCAGCAGCTTTTAACGATATAGAGGCAAAGGCGTGGTACTATCCTTTTGTAGCATCAGCAAAAAAGGAAGGCATAATTAACGGTTACCCGGATAATACATTTAAGCCTCAAAACGTAATAAATAAACAGGAGATAATAACAATTTGTGCTTCTGTATTAAATAATGAAAAAGGTTTTTACTACCCTAAAGAAGTAGATAAATTTTTAGACTTTGCCGATAACAGTAACATTCCTGAGTGGGCTAGAAAATTTGTTGCATTAGCAAATAGAGAAGGAATTATCATTAAGAGAAGAGATCAGAAGTTTGTAGGCGAGCAACCGTTTACAAGAGGTGACGCGGCAGTTATCCTATACAGATTATTTAACAAGCTGTAAGTTATATCGCAGTGGAAGCTGCAAGCAAAGTAGGTAAATTCCACTGCGATAAACAGAGGAACTATATCTTCTCAAAAAGTGTCTTATAACGCTTACGCTATAAGACTTTCAGTATAAAAGTTTGCTAAAAAAATAAACTTTTTGAGAAGAATAGTATATAATGACCTTTTACGGTGAAGGGTGTACAAATGCAGAATAGAGGATATGAGAAGCTTATAAAGCATGTTTTTACTATATATTATCAAAATGAGATTGATGTTGTGGAACTTGATTCTAATAAAAAGACCATAACACTAGGAAGAAACATTGATAACGATATAGTAATAAATTCATCTATTATATCGGCATATCATGCTTGCTTTGAAGTTATTGGTGATAAATGTGTTTTAAATGACAACAACAGTAAAAACGGTATTTATGTAAATGGCGTCAAAACGAGGAACTGTACACTTGCTAATGGCGATATTTTAAAAATTGATAATGAAAGTAGACCGTTGAAGTCAGGTGTGACATTAATATACTCTGTTGGATACGAAAATCATGGAGAAAACTGGATGGAATATCCTGTGCATACTGATAAGCAAATTCGTATTGGCAGGGATAGCACAAATGACATTTGGTTGGACCACAGTGCAATATCAAGGAACCATGCGGTTTTTTTCCATAAGGAAGATAGCTTTTACATAAAAGATATGGATAGTACAAATGGTATTTTCTTAAACGGTTTAAAAATATCCTCCGTTCAACGGGTGAAAACTAATGATGTGTTATATATAGGGGATACAAAGCTCATTTTTAATGGCAAAGCATTACTATATAACTATTATATAAAAGGCTTCAGGGTTGATGCCATAGCTTTAAAAAAAGATGTGACTGTTAAGAAGTCTTTACTAAAAACACAAAAGAAAGCCATATTGAAGGATATAAGTATCAACATTAACTCTGGAGAACTTGTCGCTGTAATAGGTGCAAGCGGTTCTGGAAAAACTACACTCTTAAAGGCTCTTTCTGGTTTGTCTGAACCTAATGAAGGTGTAGTTTTAGTCAACGGAGATAACCTTTATGAGAATTATGAGGTATACCGCAATATATTAGGATATGTGCCTCAGAGCGATGCATTATATGAGAATTTAACCATAGGGGAAATGCTTAAATATTCAGCTAAGCTTCGAATATCTACCTTAACCAAACCTGAAATCAACAATGAAATTGTCGAAGTATTGAAGGATGTTCAACTTGAGGGTAAGGAGAATTCATTAATTAAGGATTTAAGTGGTGGTGAAAAGAAAAGGGTAAGCATTGCAGTAGAACTTTTGGGAAGGCCTAAATTATTGTATTTGGATGAACCTACATCAGGTTTGGATCCGGAAACTGAAATGAATATAAACATGCTTTTAAAAAGGCTTTCCTTTGATGGTAAAACGGTTATTTTTACTACTCATTCAACTTCTTGTATAGACTTGTGCAACAAAATTGCAGTAGTGAGTCCAAAAGGCAGGTTATGTTTTTTTGGTACACCATCGCAAGCTTTAGATTTTTTTGAAGTTGATGATTATTATAAAATATATAGTCTTATAAGTTCAAATACGGATTATTGGGAAAGGAAGCTTGTAGAATCAGGTTATTACAGTAAACAAAAGCCAATTTTAAGCAAGAGGACTTGGAGTTCTCCGAAACCTTTTACCTCTGTGGGGAACCTTTTGAGACAGTTTTGGGTACTAACACAAAGGTATATTGTACTAAGTCTGAGAGACAAAATAAGAATGCTACTCCTTTTGTTGCAGGCACCTATAATAGCTTTTCTTCTCGGTAGTATATCCGATGGAAAATCCTTTAAGGTACATGAGGAAGCAAGCTCCATTATATTGATAATAGCCTGTGCATTGGTGTGGATTGGATTGTTGAATTCCTTCCAAGAGGTTTCGAAGGAGGCAGGAGTTTACAATAGGGAAAGAAATACAAATTTAAATAATATAGCTTATGTTTTTTCTAAAGTTATTGTTTTGAGTATTTTGTCCTTAATTCAAAGTATCCTTTTTGTGGGAGTTTTATTAAGTGTTATGGCAATACCAAATCATTCACTTATAGGTAATATGAAGGCAGAAATGTTTTTAACAGTATTTTTGACAGGCTTTGTAGCATCTCTTTGTGGATTGTTTATATCTGCTGTTGTCAGAAATAACGATCAAGCAGTTGGAGTTGTACCTGTTGTAATGGTTTTTCAGATTATTTTTTCAGGTATGCTTTTTAAGACCAAGTACGTTATCAAGCTCTTTTCAAATGGGGCAATAAGCCGCTGGGCTTCTAGCGCACTTGGAACTACAGTAAATATTAATAATATTCCTTACAAGTCCCCTCTTATGTTGAAAAGCGAGGATATACTTTTTAAATATAGTTGGGAGAACTTGATAAAAAACTGGATTATATTGCTTTTATACGGTGTGTTTTTTGTAATGTTGACTATATTTGTATTAAATAAAAAGCGAAACAGGAGTAAAAGTAGATGAAAACAGATTATATCTATATTTCTATAGCTTTAGTTACATTAATTATCAATATAATTCTTGTAGCTACATTGATAAAAATGAATTCAGAAAAGAAGCAAAAAAGTACAAAAGCTTCATATAAGGATTCCTATGTAAAGCCAAAGATTAAAGGGGGACATCCTGTTGATAATACAGAAGGTGTAGATAGTGATAACCTCAGCTATTTTGATGCTGAAAGTAAAAACACTAATAAAGAACATAATCAAGCAGGTAATGGAAATCAGCATACGGTGTTGCTTCAGCAAAATCAATATACAGAAGTTTTAAATAGAGATAGTGAACAGCCTAAATAGTTATATAGGAGAGGAATTAAATGGAGGGTGAAATTCTTAAAGGTAAATACAAAGTAGAACGTCTCCTAGGTCAGGGGGCAATGGGAAGGGTTTACCTGTGCAGAAATATTGATTTAGGTAATTTATGGGCTGTTAAACACATATATAGGCAGGATCAAAAAGTTTATCTCTTAGCTGAGATAGAAATATTAAAAAAACTGAACCATATAAGTTTACCTAAGATTGTTGATATTATTGAAGATGAATCAGGAACCTATATAGTTGAAAGCTTTATAGAAGGTATAAATCTCAGAAAAAAGCTTCACGAGGAAGGGCCTTTTGATGAGGAGTTGGTTATAAATTGGGCAAAGCAGTTATGTGAGGTTCTAAAGTACCTTCATAATATGAAGCCCCATCCCATAATATATAGAGATATGAAACCAGGCAATATAATCATAACTGACGACAATAGAGCTATAATTGTAGACTTTGGAATATCGAAAGAGCATAAAGATGAAAAGGATATGATAGTAGCAGGTACACCAGAATTTGCAGCACCCGAACAGTTGATTGAAGGTCTTGTTACCGATCAGAGAACAGATTTGTACAGCCTTGGAGTTACTTTGTTTTTTCTACTGACAGGACATGTACCAAAGGGTAATGTGAAAAGTGTTAGGGATTATAAAAGCGATATTTCAAAGGAATTGGACTTTGTTATACAAAAGTGTATAAATAAGAATCCTTCAGAAAGATATCAAAGCGCAGAAGAGTTGCTAGAAGACCTAGAAAATATAAGGGATATAAAGTTAACTACACTAAGGCAAAGTTTTAAAAAAAGGGTTTTGGTTTCCTTAAGCGTTGTAATGACGATAACAACACTATTAATGGTATACCTAGGACTTGCAAGATTACATAGGGAAAGGGCTGCTATAGTTGATATAAATCCAAAGTCGATTGTATTATCGGCACAACAGCAAGGGGATATCAAAATTTTGATAAACTATCCCGATGGATCTAATGCTAGTGTTAAGAGCTCTGATATAGATTGGAGCAGCTCCGATAGTGAAGTGGCAGTTGTAAAAGACGGTAAGGTATATGCTTTAAATAAAGGTGAATGTGAAATAACAGGTATGTATGAAGATAAAATATTAAAAATAGATGTAAGAGTAGATAAAAAGCTAGACGATATAAACAATGTACAAATAAACCTCAAATATGTTATGGGTTACCATGCGGAACCTTATGCCGGAACAGGTGAACATACCGATGCAGACGGAGATATTCCCGATGGTGAAATAAATAAAGCAGTGATTTCAGCCCCTACGGGGATAGCTGTTGCCGGGGATGAAATATATGTAGCAGATCGCAAGCTCAGAAGGATAAAAGACGGGGTTATAAGTACCATTGATATGAGTATGGATGTTGGTGTGGTAAGAACAGACTTGAATCAAAATGTATATTTTTCTCATTTGACTTGGCTAAATGATGACGGGGAAATGGTCACTGGCGTTTTTAAACTCGAGGGGGAAGAAGCTTCAAGCATGTATGTTGTAGACGAGCCCTTTTCAAATATAGGAGATTTTGCTTTTGACAGCTTAGGTAATATGTATATTTTATTACACCAAGAAAGGTTAGAGGATTTTACAAATTTGACAAAGGTTATATATATGGATATGCAAGATCAAAGAACTTTTGTTATGAGAGAAGTTGAAGGATTTTTAGATAGTATAACAATAGACAAAAACGATGATGTTTATATATGTAGTTCCCAAAATGGTGCGATTTATAAATGGGAAAAAGGAGAAGAAGAATTTAAATACTTTGCCGGTAGAGAAAATGACAGACATTTTATAGATGGTTTAAATTCTAGGTTTTTTGCTCCGACCAAAATACTTGCACAGGATGACTTTATATATGTAATTGACCAGAATA
>CAYXPB010000039.1:21816-25023 GCA_964466645.1 uncultured Acetivibrio sp.
TCGTAGGATAGTTTTGAAGGATGGAAAGCTAGTTGATGTTGAGACAGTTTCCGGGCAGGTAGGCGACTCTGAAAACAGTCTGAAAACTTCGGAAGGTATAGATGCTTGGTTTGATAGACCGGTGGATCTTTCTTTTAACAGCAAAGGAGATATATTTGTTGCCGATAAAGATGCCTATGTTGTTTGGAGATTATATAGAAAATAATTTTTGACAGAGTTAATTACATTTGGCCTATGAATAAAATGAGAATATGCTTAAAGCCTGAAACACTAGGCACCAATAAGGATTTTTGTTGTAATAAATGGTAGTATATTGTATAATATTTTATAGGGGATTTTGTAAAATATGCTTCTTAAAGAACCTAAATTAATATTTTGTGAGGTACAAAAATGATTAGAATAAAGCTTGTTATATTAGATAGCGATGCAAACTACATAACTAGATTGATTAATGCTTTTAATGCAAATTTTAGCGATAGGCTTGAAGTGTATGCTTTTACAAAACTTGACACCTTTCTTGAATTTATAGAAAACAACAAAGTTGATGTGGTTTTAGCCTCAGATACCTTTGAGTTTGATGCTAAAATCCTTCCTGAAACGACTGAATTTGCGTATTTTGTTGATTCCTCCAGTATCGACACGTTAAACAACAAAAAAGCCATATGTAAGTACACAAAAATCGACGTCATATATAAATCAGTGCTAAACCTTTATTCTGAAAATCAGACGAATGTTTTTGGCTTTAAGCAGAGTGAAGATGGGGAGACAAAAATATTGTCCTTTTTTCCTTGTAACGGAGGCGAAGGAGCGTCGGTTATGGCAGCAGCTCTTTGTTTGAACTTGGCTGCAAAAGGTAAAAAAGTTTTGTATCTTAACTTAGAGCAGTTTGGAGTGCCTGGAGTGTTTTATAATGCTGAAGGCTCTACAGGTTTAAGTGATTTGATATTTGCTATTAAAAGCAATAAATCAAATATAGTATTGAAACTCGAAAGTTCGGTTAAGGAAGACAAGAGTGGAGTTTTCTTCTTTGGTGAATGCAACATACCTCTCGATTTAATGGAAATGACGAGTGAGGATATCCAAAAGCTCATTGAGGTCACTAGGAACAGCGGCTTGTTTGACTATGTTGTTATTGACACAGATATGTGTATAAATAATATTAATAAGCAAGTAATGGCTAATTCACAAAAGATGATTTTTATTTCGGACGGTTCTCAAGTTTCAAACTTGAAATTCGGACGTATACATAAAACCCTTGAAATCATTGAGAAACAGATGCGTTTAAGTCTGCTGTCAAAGATTTCAGTAATTTATAATAAGTTTAACAATAACTCCAGTAAATATATTGATATACCAAATATAAACAATATAGGCTGTGTTGGAGAATTTGGCAGTGCATCAAGCTTGATTGTTGCTCGTCAGATATCGCAGATGCAATTGTTTGACAGTTTTTAACAATAATATTTGAGGTGTTATTATATGAATGATGAACAATTACAAGAATTTATAAATTCTACCCGGAATTATATATATGACAATCTTCCTTTGAGTAAACTCTCGGATGAAGAGCTTGAACAGGAAATTGAGAATATTGTCATACAAAAATTAAACGGGCAATATTTAGCTATAGAGCAAAAAATCAGTGTTATCGACAGGATTTATAGTTCAATCCGTGGGCTTGGAATACTTGATTCCATAATAAGCGATGACACAATTACTGAAGTTATGATAAATGGTCCCGATAAGATTTTTATTGAAAAGAGTGGGAAACTTACAAAGCTTGAGGAAAAGTTTGAAAGTCAGAGGAAGCTTGAGGATGTTGTTCAGAGGATTGTGGCATTAGCCGGAAGGGAAGTAAATCAATCCAATCCAATAGTTGATACAAGGCTTAGTGACGGTTCGCGTGTTAATGTTGTACTAAATCCCATTGCCCTCAACGGACCGATTGTAACCATAAGGAAGTTCTCCAAAACGCCAATGACGATAGACAAGCTGATAAAATACGGTTCGTTGACTGAAGAATTAGCTGCAAAGCTTGAGCTGTTGGTAAGAGCAAAATATAATATTTTTGTAAGCGGAGGAACCGGTTCAGGTAAGACGACTTTTTTAAATGCGTTGTCCAACTTTATACCTAAGGATGAAAGAATTATAACTATAGAGGACTCGGCAGAACTTCAAATAACAGGAGTTGACAATCTTGTGTCGCTAGAGACCAGAAATGCTAACTCATCAGGAAGTGGGCAAATATCCATAAGGGATTTGATAAAGTCTTCCTTGAGAATGAGGCCTGAGAGGATTATTGTAGGAGAGGTAAGAGGAGGCGAAGCGTTAGATATGCTTCAGGCTATGAATACCGGTCATGACGGATCACTGTCAACCGGCCATGCCAATTCCACAAAGGATATGCTCTCTCGTCTCGAAACAATGGTATTAAGCGGAGCGGCAGGATTACCGCTAGAGGCAATAAGGCAGCAGATAGCTTCAGCAGTTGATATAATAATTCACTTGTCAAGACTAAGGGACAAAAGCAGAAAGACCATGGAGATAACTGAAATAGTGGGTTATGAAGACGGTAAAATAATTTTAAATCCTCTTTATGTCTTTGAAGAGGATGAGAAATCGACTCTTGAAAAAGTATCGGGTAGACTTAAGAGAACTGAAAAGCCTATGGTTAATGATGATAAGTTAAGATTAGCAGGTATAAATATAAAAATATAGGAGAAGAACGATGAAAAAGAATTCACAACAAAACAATAATGAATCAAATGCTCTCATAGATTATTCAGTCTATAAGATGAGCGGATTTGAAAAGCTTGGATACTTTTTGCTGGCCTTTGTGGTGGGAGCTTTTACCGGATATCTGTTTTATGGTGGGATTGGGAAGGATGTTGATGGCAACCCGACTACTCTGACTTATGTTTTAAATATACTGATTCCTACTATAACAGGTGTGATTGCAGCTAAGCTTTTCTTACCAATAAGAAAACAACAAATAATTGAAAAGAGGAAAAGAAGCTTGCACCTACAGTTTAGGGATTTTATAGAATCTGTAGCAACAAGCTTGAATGCCGGAAAAAATGTCCCCGATGCTATAAAAAGTGCTTACGATGATTTAAAAGTTCAATATGCAGAGGGTAGTTTTATTTTAAAAGAACTTGAGTTGATTTTATCTAGTATGAACAATAATGTGAATCTAGAAGATTTGTT
>CAYXPB010000040.1:0-24801 GCA_964466645.1 uncultured Acetivibrio sp.
TTTCTTATTCCTAAAGCTTGATAAATTCGCATCCTGAAAACATATCGTCCTTGTCAATTTCCTCAATAGAACACAATAAATTCATATAATCCTCAGCTACTTCTTTAAACTCACTGTATTTTTGCTTGTCAATAAACTCATAACCATGAGCAAAAATACTCTTATTTCTGGCTTCTACCTTGTTCCGCAATCTGTTTATACTATCAATTTCCTTTCCTGGCTTTTTAGTTTTCATTATCTCATCCCCAGCCGCTGCAAGAATTATATAACCTGCCAAAAGGCTTACTTTTTTATCTGGTTTATTCCATTCACTGAAGCCTTTAATTTTTCTAATGATCTTATTTATATTCTCAAGCAGAACATTTTCATCTTTACATAGTTTCGAAAAATCTGCATTCCCAGTATCAACACCATAATTCCACAATCTTTTTTGTTCAACAATCTCAAGTATTCGGTACAATAACAGAGAAGCCATTTCATATTTTTCCTGCTTTTCTCTTCTAATTGCATTTTGATACAAATTGGCTATCAAATAACCGATCTTGTCGAAAACTACATTTTTATTAGAATCACTACTACAATGAATTTTCTCCAACACTTTTATAACCTCTAATTGTTTGTTCAGTTGTTCTCTATTTCCGCTTAAAGCAAATCCATTTCCTAGCTTCCCTTCTGTTTCAATTATTTCGCAACATTTTGACAAGTTGCTTACAGCATCACTAATGTCAAGGCTATCCCATGCATTATAGGCCTTCGATAAATATTTCAAAGCACTATACTCCTTTGTACCTGGAACTCTTTTATCTAATTCTTCAAAAATTCTATAGGCAGATATATAGTCCATTTTGTTGAACAAAGAAATAGCCTGTTCTCTTTCTAAATCTCCAAAAACAGTATATGGATCATCAATATAACATAACTTTTCACTTCCCGGTTTGGGTTTTCTGAGATCCGTCAGAAACTCCCCACCTATGTAAATGAGTTTTGCTCCTATTGTCGAACCAGCCATTGCACATCCTGCTGCCATCGATTTTGTGCCACCTGTAAAATCAACATATATGTCTTTTGGTCTTCCCCATTTTTCATAGATTTCTTTTATTTTTTGATACAATTGTAATGGATTTTCTGCATCCACTTCAGATGCCATATATTGAGTAGGTTTTAGCTTTGTATTCTCTATTACATCATCTAAAAGTTTAAAGGATTTTTCTGTATAGAGAATCAATAGCTTTTTGGGTTTTAGAGCTAATATTGAAAGCACTATTGGTTCATAGGATGTTCCAAGAGTCAATACCATTGCGTCACAATTGGCTTTAGCCTTATTTCCCTGAAGGAAGTACTCTATGACAATTGGCATTAACTCACTTTTGTAGTACTCTTCTGCAGCCATCCTTTGTTCTTCATTACTTCTGTGCATAGCCTGCCAGAATTTACTCTTTTCAATTAATTTACTACGAAGTTGATTCATAACAAAGCCCCCATTTTGATTGTTTCATTTATTCTTATTACAATCACTATTTTAAATATAGATTTATAAATCTGCCAATGAATAAATCCAGATTATTTACTATCTTCTTTTTCGAAATAGCATCCCTTCTGAATTCTGCATGATTTAAATCATTTCTAACTTCACCTAAATTTCGGTGAAGCTCTGCCATCTCTACTGTAAAATCTTTCAATTTGTTTTCCATTATCATTTTTTCATTTTCAGTAATACAGCACCCTTTTAAATACTTGCTTCTTATTATATTTTCTGCTTTTTTTCTTTCATCACCATATTGAGTCCAATCCAATTCAGCTTTAACACAAATATAATTAACAATATTCTCTAACAAAAAAGTGTACGCTTGCTGATAATGTCCAAAATCTCTACATAGTTTAGTACATTCAAGAGTATTATCAACAATGTTATTATTGTTGAAGAATGAGACCTGTATTTCGATTTTTTCAAGAAGATTAAAAAATGGCTGAACACTTCTATACTGACTTGTATTTTGTTTTTTTATTTCACCCAAAACCTCATATAGTTTTTTACCATCTGTTTGTATTGATTGAGCTCTACAAAGTTTTAAATCCGTATAGAATTCCTTTATATAATTTGAGCATTCTCTAGTGAGATTTATTAATTCATCCGTTCCTTTAGCTTCCGCTAAAATAGGTTTTATACTTTTGTTAACAATAGAGCAAAACATATCACATTCACCAATCGAAAGAAGTTGCTCAACACCTGAACTCCATTCAGTAATTTGGTTAAACAACGTCAAATCATAAATAGGTGCTCTCCCATCAATTGATGCCTCATATGCTCCATATAGTATTCTTCTTATATCACATTTCTTAGCAACTTTTGCGTGGTTTAGCACTGACATAAATATTATGGGAATGCTCCTAAAAGATTGTGTTACATCAACATATATTCTATCGTTTTCTTCAATCTCATCATATACTATTTTGAATATTTCCCATACTTCACTATTTGATTTGCCATTTGGTATTCCAACAGCTTTGAATTTGACATTTATATTTTCTAATCTATTCTTAAGACCTACCTTATCTTCTGATACCCAATTCTTCTTGTTAGCGTCTTCTGTAATGAATATTATTACTTCTAATTCTGGTTCATCCAACAATTTCGCCAGTGCTTCCTGTATATATGGCGTTTTATATGTTCTTATTAAGTTTTTTGAACCATCATCAAAAAAGTACTCCGTTTCTTTATAATTGCTTGTACCTAAAAAGGCGAATAGCTTTATTCCCATAATGTCCCCCTAAAATAGTGTATTATTTCCAATTGTTCTAGTAACCAATTTTGTTAATCTAGATCAATCTATTTTTTCTTATCCTCAGTGCTCTCAAATTTATAGTTTTCAAGTGCATCAAACGCACTTGTGTTTAAATTCTTATCGTTTGATGACTTGCTATCTTTATCCCTAAAAGAATTGTTATTCCTATTGTTTGGCCTATTACAATCTCTTCTGTCATTCCTATTCCTTTGTTCCTCATAATGTTTAGGTCTACTATCAAGTCTTTTATCTCCATCCATTTTATTTGACTCTTTGTTACCATTTCCTTTAATAATTTCATCTAATGTTGGCAACTCAGCTTTTCCTGCAAATTCAAATACCTTCATATATCTTGTTTCCATATTCTTTAGTACACTTTTACTAAGTTTAAATTCTCGGTAGCTTCTAATATCCTTTACATCATCCACCTTCACCTTGTAATTCTTAATAATGTAATCCTTAAAAACACTTACATATTTACCTATATCTTCTGTCATTTCTGAATCACTACAAAACGACATATATTTCCTCTTTATATCTTGTGTTACTAGACCGACAACGCTTATCTTGCATTTTCCAAGTCCATATGGCTTTCCCTTCCCCATATTAAAGTAACCCTCTGTATCTCCGTGCTTTAACGAGTATATTAACAATCCTATTTCTATGTCTGATAAGTTTTCAAACCTAACTTTTCCTGTGAATGTAGTTTTCTCGTTGTAGCATTTTAATCTACTACTTATATTATCTCTTTTACCTTCCTCTGGTAAACTTAAATTTATTGCTTCTGTATCAACGCTTTCCTTCATCCAATAGAACTTTCTTCCTCTTATTTCAAAGTTTTCAGTATTATAAGATTCGAGGGAATTGTCTTTCCTTTGTTTTAAATAGCCCTTATACCATGAAGGTTTCGGTTCTCCAAGTACCATTTTGTACTCTTGACCTTTGTTGTCACCTGAGTTCTTACATTCTGCATCCATAAATGAAAGCTTTGTTCTAAATTCCTTCCATCCGAACATAACATCGACAAAATCTCTACCTGAATAGTTTCTATGAACCTGTGGTATTCCATCATGTATACTTCCATTAGCAGGTAATCTTAAGTATGGCGTGAATCCAAAAATCAGCTTGTCATCTTCCTTTATGTAAAATATAGGCTTAACATCCCCATCCTTTGGAAGCTCGTAGTATTTATATTTAAAGTTATTCAACTTATTAGTATATTCAAGATCTTGCTTATAAAGCTCTGCCTGTTCTTTTGTTACAATTATCCCTGCACTATTTTTATCTTCTTCATATATAAGATAGTGATGTGCCTTTCCATTAATATGTTTTGAATTAGCAAGACAACCTTCGAAAGTCCCGTCTATATCAACTTGAGGTTTGTTTCCATCAGTGTTATATCTTATTTTAATAAAATACGGCTCATATTCTTTATTCTCTTTATATTTTAGTTTCCTGTTTTTAAAATCATCCCTCGTCACATCTTCCCTATAAAGATATTTAATATTATTGATACCTTTTTTCCTGAGTTCGAGTTCATGAACCGAGGTATATGAATAGGCTTTGCCAGATTGGTTGCCCTCTCTTGTGTTTTTATTTTCCAATTTAATTGCTGGAGTGATAATATACTCATTTCCTTTTTTTCGTATATATCCCGCTTCAACTCTCTCTAAAACTGTAAATTTAAACTTATCTTTTGTATACTGTTTAATACCTACCTTATTTGCATACCAATTCTTGATTTCAGTATCTTTTGATGCAAATGTTCTATAATAATATCTCTTGTTTGCAATATCGCACTTTTTGATATCAGTATTAATTACAGAAGAAAAAGAAAATATGGACGCATTATATCTTGTCATACCTCGTATTGAATTTCCAGGAATAACGTATTGACCCAAAGGATTTCTGAATAATTCCCCGTTTGAGTCTGAAATATGTAGTGGAGTTATTGTTTCTATTTCATATTGGATACTCCCAGTTTTAAGATTATCGTAATAACGATCATGTTTTTGAATATCTTTTTCATCCGAATATCTGTCAAGTATAAAGTCTTCCAATCCTATAAAATTATAAGGTGCTTTTGATTTATATATAGGTCCTTCATTTCTTCCCATAGTTATTTTTCCTCCTTATAAATTAGCTTTACTGGCAATACTCTTGAAACATATGCTTGTCCATCCTTATCGTATTGGATATATTTTTTTACAACTATGCTCTTAAGGGGCTTAAATTTTCCAATCTGCTCCTCTAAAATCGTTTCTTCGTTTCCTTCTTCAACAAAAAGAACACCCTTTATTCCATCTTCCCTATATACATGAAGGCACTTTCCCGCATTAAAGAAAAACGCTTCATTAACATTAGTAAGGTCTATTGCTTTGTCCATTTGACCTTTACCAAACTTTAAGCTATCAAAATAGTATATAATATGGTTATCAAATTCTTTAAACAAAGAATCTATGTCTTCTTTTTTTATTTTATCGATTTGCATAGCTTTCACCTCACATCCATCAGTTTTGATATATACAAATTCAATTGTTCTTCAACCTGCTTATCTGGTGAATCAAAATCACAGACTATCTCATGCCCGTCAAATAGTGTAAGAGTTTTTGCCTTAATATAACCTCTTCCTGTCGCATATCCGCTACCTAAATTTAGATCTTCTATACACAAATCCCTTATTGATAAAAGAAGTAATCCGATTTCCTTTTCATAATCATCTAGTCCTAATGTATTGAATGTACACTCAATGTCTAGCTCTCCCATTACGGCTTCCTCGTTCATTAATGCGTTCTGCATAACTCCACCAGTAAAATAATCAATTTTGATTTTATTATAAATACCTTTCTTTTCATCCTGTATCTTTGTATCAAAGCAGGTAAGCCTAGATATATGTCCCTCATTGCCCTTAGATTCTATTCCAAATATATTAGATATCACCTTTTTATCAATCCCCGGAAAGGTTCTCGCTATTTTCTCCGCTCTTGATCTTATTACACCTTTAAGAGAACTTCCCGGAATAATGCAATTACCTTTACTATCCGTTATATTGACGCCATCTGGGTTATCTGACGAACGAATGATCTCATCCTTTATTAATAACGGACTGGTGGTCTTTGCATTAATTCTAAAGCGAATCTTAGATGACGCAAATTCTTTGTTTAGTATCTCTTCTGTTATATCTATTTCTTTAGTCTCTTTTAAAAGGAATTTCAACATATCACTAAAACTTCTGAGGTTAAACATTGCTTTTAATACCGAATTAATTTCAAACCTACCATATCCTATCATCTTATTGCTTCCTAATAATATATCTCCAACTGCAAATGCCCTTAATAGATCTTCAAATTCCTTCTGTGTCTTAGTAAAATCATATTCATCCTCATAATTATTAAGCTCAAATGAAAACAGAAACCTAACTCCTTCGTTCACAAATTGTCTTTTGAACTTACTCCCAGATCTTTTACTTCCCGAAAAAGATGAAGCTACCGATAAACTTTCACTGTCTATCTTAATCCCAGGCCTTGATGACATAATTTCTTTACTGGAGTTTTCAAGCAGATAAGTATCATAAAATACCACCCTGCTTATACCTGCTTCTGCACCACCAAACACTCTATTGTTTTTAGATCCACAAGTAGTATTAATATAACTTTCATAGAAGTTACGGAAAGCACCTGCAACAGACGACCCCGGGATGTATACCTTTCCTGTCAGTTCATCAATTTTAAGACAGTCAGAATCATCTCTGATGGATACAGGCGAAATACTAGTTGCTTCAACGCTATACCTTACTGTTTCAATTAATTTGTTCTTGTAAATCATTGTCTCACCTCTTTCATTCTTATACAGTATTCAAAAAGGCTCGTAAAAAAGTCCATCTGTAAGTTATAAAAAACCTCACCTTTATTCTCCTCTTCAGGATATTTATATTCTCCGATATTCACGCCTTGTTCAGAAATATTATCTAGTATACTAAAAACTGAATTTGGTTTATTATCTACAAAATCAACAAGTATTCTTTGGACACTTATTTTTTCCACACTATGTTCAGCATTATCACAGGAAAAACTAAAACGGTTGAGCTTATGCCATATATCTTTTCCCTTTTTTTCTGCCATATGATCAAGATACTCTTTTAGTTCACCTTTGAAAGTCCTATCTGTTTTATATACACCGTTCTTGAAAATATTCAGGAGTTTCCCAATTTGGGCTTGCAGGCTACTTTTTGATTTTACATTACTAAGCATATCAATAACTAATCTCTCAACTCTTAATTTTGCACGTTCTTTAAAAATATTCTTTAGAATATTTTTCAGTACAACCTTTTCTTCATTTTTTAACTCTATGTTCCCTTCTATGATGCACTCCTCTCTTCTATACTCTGAAACGACCAAGTTATCCTGAATCTTATTCAATATCGCAATCTGTCCATATCCATCCTCTTTCCTAATTCCAACACCTTTCTCTATCAATTCCTTAATTTTTATTGGTTCGATTTTTTCCTCAACACTGTACTTTATTACACTTCCCTTTGAAACTGCACTATAGCAAACTGTGTTTGTATTGTACATGGTATTAAACGCAGCTGCCGTTGTTAAATTAGAATAAGATTTTAAGTATTTGCATTCTCCTTCAATACCTAAACTTTCTTTTAGAACTTCCTGTGGTATATATGTATTTACTCTTCCGTTATAATATAGAATTGCATCAGATAAAAAATAGATATATAAATTGTCTTTAATCTCTAAATCCGAATCATATAACTGAACGTCAGAAACAGCCTCTAAATTGCTTATTTCACATTTCCCGTAGCCACTTCCTCTAGAACCGCCAAAATATACAACTTCTTTTAAAACCTCACTTATATCTTTTACATAGTCCTCGTTAATTCTAATATATCCCCTAAAGCATTCTCCTTTTTGAATCGACTCATATCTGAACATTTTCGAATCACTATCTAGATTTTCAGCATCCTTCTTATTAATATGGAGATTTTCAATTTTTTTAGGATTATACCCCTGGACAGAACAACTATTCTTATCATAAGTTATAAACTCGTAGTTACTATAAGGTATCACATTTTCCTCTACTTTATTATTAAAAGAATGCTTTATCTGAACCTCATCCCTATTTGAACGTATTTCCTGTTTATTTCCCACATATCCTTGCATCATCGGTACAGTTGAGGTTTCACTTATTAGCGGGTAGGCATTGTAAAATATCGTATCTCCATTTAATACTGCTTTAGGCACATTTCCATTTTTGTGTACAAGATTCCAAACTATAGCCCCTTTTATTACTGATCCTGGAATATATGAATGTGTATACTCATTGTTTGCATCTCGCTCAAATTTACCAAGCTTCAAATTATCAACGGCTCGTATATCAAATTGCAGATACTTATACATTTAGATTCACCTTCTTTTCCAATAATCTTATGTAATCATAAGTTACTTCTTTGTCTTTAGCCCATAGAGAAACATCTATTTGCCCTTTACCTTTTGTCTCATGAGCACCTATATGTCGAAGCAAAGAACATGCCGAAGCAAGCAGTATTCTTTCATCTTCATCCAATTCTGAAGTAACATAAATATTCGAGTAGATAGCAACACCTCTGTTTACAATCCTGAAATTATGCAAAGAGTTACCTTTTGCAATTCCCGTATCATAATTAATGGATGTCTGGGTCTCTACATGTGTAAGAGCATCTAGAACTTCTTGAGGCTCAATTCCTGAACCTTGCATATGAAGCTTAAAATATTTCCGAACCTCTTCTGCAATTTCGCAATCAGAAAATTTTAATTTATCATGATTATATAAATGTTTTATACCAAAAAGCTTCTCCTTTTTTTCCTCAAGAGTTTCCCCCAATTCACTACAGCCACTCATTGATTTGACCATATTTACAAAGGTGGTTGCCATCTCACCCAATTTACCCTTGAGAGTTTTCCCATTAATATATGGAAAACCATATTTATCATGCAAAACATCTGCATCAATAAAACCAGATACAGAATGACCACTCCCGAAAACAGTGTCTGTTAATAGTTTGATTCTTAATAAATATTTCTCCATCTCTATTCCTCCTCAGTGCAAAGTGGTATAAAATAATCCATAGTTTCTATTGAGTCAAACAATACGCACTTACCGCTTACAAATCCAGTTTTAGAACCAATTCTATATGTCCCAAGTGCTTTAAATAGTTGATTTATCTCAATATATGTATCCAGTTGTTTTTCCCCTTTTTTCATTTCCTTTAGCATGCCTTTGATCTTGCTTCTTGCAATATTCCCAGCACCAAATTTCACGATATCCTTTTTAAAAAGCAAGTAATGATTTTCGCCACTGGTATCCTTTGAAATCACGAGCGGTCGTAATGAAAGGTTTTTTCCATCATATGTTTTATAATCTGTATCTCTTATTTCTTTTAAATTATTGTTGTATTCACCTTGAACTATGTGCCAATCTATCCTTGATTCACAAACATCTTCTTCTATGCTTGATTTCGCATTTTTACAGAGTTCTTCAGATAACTCATAGGTTTTAAAGAAAGGATATTTTTCTTTAACCATAGCAATTCCAGCACAAGCAGTTATCTTTTCACCAATAATCTTATACTTTTCTAACTCACTCATAAAGATATAAGCACACTCTAAAGCAATTCTTGCATCGGTCATATAGCAAACATCATCGCCTGCTAAAACAATCTTTCGGATTGGAAGTACATTTTCTTTCAAATCCAGTCCCGCTTTTCTCAAGTAGTCACTTCTTGACCTGACTGTTTCAACTACCTTATTAAAAGCGTTTTCAAATGCTTTTTTGATTTCTTCTGAAAACTGTTTTAGCTCATTTATATATTGTTCGTTTATTTTTTTTGCATTTTCAGATGTGTATTGATCTTTATATTTATCTCTCAAAATTTTTATTTTCTTGCCCATTCTGTTTCCATCAATATGTGTTATAGCAATATAACTCTTTTCGTTTTTACTCGTACCTAAATCCGTAAGATTTACTGCAAATTGCTTTATATACTCCTGGTTTTTATCATACATTTCAATTTTGGATTTAACTTCACTTGAATAATATCTCTTTTTAAAATCATCTTTTTTCACAGCTGGCAATCTTGTAGAGCTGCATTTTTCACATATACCAAAATCACTAATATACGAATACTGTTCTCTTTTCCCCTTTTTGTTTTCAAGTTTTCCATACAGTTCACTTGTTTTTCCTATAATAGAATCTTTATCCGGATCATATTCATTTTTTGCAATAAAGAACTCTAGTGAAGGAAAATTCTTAAGAAGATACAAAGAATATTCCTTTGAAAAATTTTCACTATCCTTATTATTTTCAAAATAAAAAATGCTACTTCCGCCTCCAGAATTTATAGGTATACCGTTATTCTTGGTGCAGAGTTCTTGTGGTAGTTTTTCTGTAACAAACGCAATTATTTCTGATGCTCCAATGTTTTCTTTCAGTCTGTTGGATTTAAATATGTAGTACTGCTTTTTTGAAACCTCTAAAACATTTAAGAACCCCATTATATTTCCTTCCTCTCTATAAAACTGTATTTTTTAATTCTCTTTATTTGTCATATGTATTCACCCTACACAAAACCCCCGTCCTTAACCCTAACCACCGTACCAAACCCCCTTGACACCGACTTACCCAACCCAAGGTAATCCGGTATAACAAAATTGACCATAAACCTCCCCTTAAACCCAACCATCTTCCTATCCTTATACTTAACCTCCACCGGGCGAAGCTTAATCATCGCCTCAATAGGCTTGTCCACCCAGCAATCCAACCCCTTTGCCATGGACAAAACATTGCCAACAAGCACCTTCTTTAATATCCCTACTCTCTCTTCTTCTCCCACGTTTGCATACTTTTCATAGTTCTCCTGATTGAGTGCCATCCACGGTGTCAGAAACTCGTATTCAACCAATCCATCCTCCACCCCAAGCTCTTTCGTCTTTAGCACATAGCCCTTTTCAAGAATGCTCATAACCTTGTCCTTCATATCAATTTCCTTAACATCAAAGAAAATATCTATCAATATCTTCGATGCATCATTAATTGCAATAATGTTCGGAACCCCACCAATAGATTTATACTGGATTACAGGATAGCCATATTTAAATTTGTCGTTGCCCAAATGATTGTGCAGCTCAAGATACTGCGGAAACTTGTTCGCCAGATAACCCCTTATTTTGGGTATATCTCTGCTCTCTACCTTATTGCCTTCAAGCTTTACAGTTAACATTTTTATTTCCAAAACAATTCCCCCATTTACAAAAAATAATCCTTTTCTATTTCCCTTATAAAACCTGTGTCCTTATCATAGGTACTAGATACCATTTCCCTGCTTATAAAAGTGATTTCCTTCTCATCTATTTCAATCTGCTTTCTCACTGCATGTTCTGGTAGGCTAAGTACATATTTATAAAAATCCTTCTTCTGTTTGTTAAGCTGCCTCTTTCTCTCAAACCGATTTTTCATTTGCTTTATGCTCTGGTATTCCTCCCAAACCTTCACTGCTTCATCGTCTATTTCAACAAATACATCCACTGTCTTAAAATCCTGCTTTATCAACTCAAAGGTCTGTGAATCCTTACCTTCCTTGTATTCAAAAGCCTCCTTATATCGAAGCTCCTTTATACAGTTTAAAAGCCCTTCACTCTCGTCACTTCCATGATTTTTAAGCCCCTTGTAATACTTTTCTGCCAACTGGAATATATCTTTTTCCTCAATCAATGCATTATTCTTTAGTGCTGTTTTGGTTTCTTCCATCAAAACATTGTCATAAATATAACTGGCATAAGATTTATCATTATGATTTTCATTAACCAAATTTACCAGCGTTACAATTCCTTTTTTGTCCCCCCATTCACGGTTACACCTGCCTGCAGTCTGATTGATGCTGTCCATTGGTCCAAAATCTCTGTACACTCGATCAAGGTCAATATCAACTCCCGCCTCAATCATCTGTGTTGACACAATTATCCTCCGATTTTTGCTTTCCTTTATTCCCTTAATTCTGTCAAGCCTTTCTTTAGGTATAATGTTGGTGGATAGGTAATATATCTCTGCATCACCCTCAAACTCCTTTTGCAGAAATGAGAATATTTCAATTGAAGTCTTAATTGTGTTTAATACAATTAAAAAGTCATCTTCCTCATACTCGTATATTTCATCTAATAGAAAAGCCTTGAACTCATCAAGTGTCATTTTATGTTCAAGCCTGCTTGCATCAATTCTTATACGGTCAAACTCTTCGAAATATTTCCTTTTGCCTTTTGCTAATTCGTAGATTTCCCCTTCCTCTTCCGAAAAAATCAAGGGCATTGTTGCCGTCATAAATATAAAACGGCAATTCAAATACAGAGCCATTGACCTTAGTGTCTCACGTACCAGTTTCCAATACCTGTGTGGAATACTCTGAACTTCATCGAGTATAATAATTGAATTTGCCATGTTATGAAATTTTTTTAGCTTCCTGTTTCTATTTGTAAATATGGAATGTAGAAGCTGAACGAAGGTACTCACCACTATTTCAGAATCCCACGATTCAACCAGATGCTCTGAAATCGCATCACTGTAGTTTTCTATCTCTCCATCCTTTTCCCATTTATAAATACGCTCTGACAGGTAATGATGTTTGAGAATTACATTTGATTCATCAACACCTAGAACCTCCTTAAAAACATCGAAATTCTGTTCAATTATTGATGTAAAAGGAAGGACATAAATAATTCTTGGGTTATAGCACTTTTCGTACATTATACGCTCTTTTAGCTTTAATGCAGTTTTCAGTGCAATAAGAGTTTTACCCGAACCGGTGGGAAGATTTATTGAAAATATTTTTTCTTCAAGTTTAATAGTATCCACGTTTTCCATAACATCATCATAAATTTCATCTCTGCGCTTTGCCATTTGAATATTCTTTATTTCAAGGCTCTCTTTGTATTTTTCAACGCAAGCTGACAATAAGTTTGGTCTCTTGGTACTTTTCTCAATAAAGTCCTCAATGCTCATATTTTCACTGTTATATATAGCCTCAAGTTTGTCTGAAAAAATCAGCATGGAAAAGAGCAGGTTAATCAGCAGAAACGTTTCAATGCCTAGTACTTCTTTCACCTTTTTTTTTACTTTTCTGCTTGTAAGATAATCAATATCTGCCTTAAATTCCTCCATCGAATAATTTGATAGAAAAAAATCTATTCCCAGCTCTGTGATTACTTCCTGCAACTCTGTTTTATTTATACTTTCAAACTGGAGCTCCAAAAGGTCCATATTCCCTTTGTCCCCACTTAAAACAGATCTAAAATTCGCAAAATCAAGCAGCTCTCCGTGGTGTTTAGATACCACCATATACGAAAAAAAAGCAAGGGTCTCGTCCTTTAAAATAGTGTTGACAATTTTAAAGGACAAAACCCCTGACAATAACCCGTGACTTTTCTTTTCATCATTTCTTTGCTTATTGTTATTCACACTTCTTATATACTCTTGGAAATAGGAAGTAGCTTTACCAAGATCGTGAGTCAAAAGATTTATCCGATTTAGCTGTCGGATTTTATCTATCGAAAAACTTTCAAA
This sequence comes from uncultured Acetivibrio sp., assembly GCA_964466645.1. Lineage (GTDB taxonomy): Bacteria > Bacillota > Clostridia > Acetivibrionales > Acetivibrionaceae > Acetivibrio. The sequence goes on from CAYXPB010000040.1 coordinate 13,386, forward strand.
ATTAATGCTTTTTTGTGAAAAAATGCAGTCACCTATCAAAGAAACATTTTTCAAATGTTCTCGTAGCAGCTTTTCCGGATGTGAAAGCAGCACAATACTTCTCCCCTTTATAGTACCATGATATTTTCATCTAGCTCTATAATTTCAATATAGCCTTCAAGTTTTGCTTTAATTTTCCCACTGTTTCTCTCAAACAATACCTCTTTATACTCTTTCACATTTCTATCATTATCCATCTCAATTGGTATGGTTTCCGTAAAATACTCCCTTTCGTCCTCATATTCTACATCACCTTTCCTAATCCCCTCCACAGGCAAAACACTTGAAAACTCATTAAACTCGCTACTTCCACGTACCTCTCGGCCATCAAACTCTCCAACAAAAACGAAGTTGGCCAGATTTTCACTAAGACCCATACTAATTGTATATACCGTACTGTGATTTGAAAGAAGTCCTTTTAGTTTGCCATATATTTTTTCATCTTTATGTGTGAAATAAATCCTATAACATACATCTTTCAAATACTCAACCTTTATTTGAGTACGTTCCTGTATTCTATTTATTGACTTTTTTGTATTTATTAAATTTTCACTGATTCTAATCTTTTTTATAGGTTTTTTAATACCTATCCCTATTTTTGCAGCCTCTTTAGTAAAATCCTTTTGATACTCTTCCTTTCCAAACCCCAACATAGCTGCAATCATACCGGCAACAGCGGTCCTGGTCGGAATTGAATATGTAAGGGGAGATGTAGTTGTATAAGGTTTTTTGAAGTGTCCGTAAAAGGCACTTATATCAAAAACCAGATATTTTTCAGCCATTTGCCTCCCTCTCTCTAATAAGATTTTTCTTCAAATTTTATTTCATTTATATCCTTTAAGTTAACGTTTTGACCTTTTAAAGTCAGTTTTAAATTTTTATCCGCAGTGTAAATCACTTTTTCAACTTTATCCTTATATAACACAAGTTCGTTAACCAAATCATCCATTTTTATTGAAAAGTCCTTGATTGTCCTGAGTTTTTCCTCCGCCATATCAAAGCTAATTTCTATCTTGTTTTGCAAATCTCCTATAAAGAAATTCTGTTCCGCATTATATACCACTCTTAACAATAGCCTTGGCATATGTCCCATCTTTGAGCGGGTAATAAGGTTTTTAGTACCGTTCCATATAGCCTCATCCATCAAACCCACATCTTCATCAGTAAGTTTTGTCTCTTTAGCTGCATTTTCATTTACTATGCCATGAAAACCAATTAGTGAATATGGAATAATGTACTCTTCTCTAAAAGTCTTTTGGGCTTTTCCCTCTCCCGATGCAAAGGCACCAGTGCCTTTTATATGCTTTAGTGTAACCTTATTTAACGATCTTCCCATATTAAACTGTACCGGTCCGGTAAAAGTTATTGATGCCTTATCTAAAGGAATTACACCACCAAACAGCCTGATATCAATTGCCTTTCCTAAGATTTCGTCCACGTTTTCCTTGAAATCCCTAGCCCGTGCCTTACCATCTTTTATTCCGCCTTTATCCGAGGCAAGTTCTCTTACAAATATGTCTTTCCCATTTGAACCATCATAACCTTTATAGCTATATAAATAGTCCCTTATTGTTCTTTTTAGCCTTACATCTGTTACAATATTGATACCTGTCTCCTCATCAATACGGGGCTTGTTTTCATCTAATGGGTCGCCATTCGGATTAGCATCCATTACATCGTATAAAAACAATATCTCCTGTCTGTTCTTAATCATTGTTCAACATCCTCCCCATTCTTTTTTTCTTCTTTAAACCGTTTTGCAAGAGTCATTCCCAAGACAAAGTAAAAACTGATGTCGTCATTTGAAATATTCTTTTCAGCTTCCTCGCCCAATATATACATACCTATCAAGTATTCCAATTCCTTATAGTAGTTCTTGTCATATTCATTTAATTTATTAATAGCCTCGGAGTATACCCTTCTCACCAAATTCCTATCCAATTTCAAACCGTTTAGCCTGCTGTAAAAAGGTTTACTTTTTCTTTCCTCATACTGTATTTTTAATAAATTCTCCGTAAGTACACCTACAAGAAACACCGCTTTCTTATAATCCGACCCAAAAGCGTCCTTGTAACTGGCATTTTCAAAGAAGTCCAGATATTTTTTGTTTTTATCGGTCTTTTCTACCATTATGTTTTGCACCCCTTTCCCTTTATCACTAAGTAAATTAAGTTTTTCAACAAACATAATATTCATTAACGCTTGAAGCACAAGAGCCTCTGTATATTCCTCTTTTGTGAACGCAACTCGAATTTTTGATATCATTCTGCCTAATAGAAACTTGTAACTTATTTTTTTGTACGTAAATACATTATTCAAAATTTCAAGAAAACTCTTGTCAAAGTTGCCTTCCATATTGTTGTTAGGAAAAAAGGTTCTTATTTTGTCAAACCCGAATTTCAAATCATATGTAGTGTTATCTTTTCCCGGTAGATTTTTAAATAGTTCAATCGCATCTATTTTATCCTTTACTCTCAGTATATTCTTAACCTTGCTCGGAACAATATCTTCTATATAGAGCAAAATTCTAAAAACACTTCCGGACTGCTCCTCTTTGAAAATCACCATATTGTAGTTTAAATAATTCTTACTGTCCTTCATTATGTCAAGAAAATCTCTCTCACTTGAAAGAAGATTTTGCTTTGTATCCTTTTCGGTAGAAAAGTTTTTGTGCTTCTCAAATTCCTCTAATGTCTCTATAAACTCCTTTTCATCCTCCGAATCCCTTATTACAGCTTTAGGTACTACAAAGTAATTAAACCCGGAAAACCTTGATGTAAGATTTTCCCTCAAATACTTTTTCCCCTGTTCTAATTTTTGCGCACAGCTACCACAAACAGGATAATTCTTCCACGCATTTTCCTGTTTGAAACCTCCACTTACAAAGCCTATTTTGTCAACTGTATAGGAATTATAGGTATTTACAAAACCAAAGACTTCAGTTTCTTTTGTACAGTAATAGCAAATGCCGTTACCCTTTGAGGTTTTGCCATACTTAATGTAATATTGTTCATCGGAAATTCTTCCAAGATGCTTCTTGATTATGTTGAAATCCCCCATATACTTTTCATTGCCATCTACGAACAATGTTACAGTAATAATAAAGGTTTCTCCCTTTTCCAATGTTATTGATTTAATTTTTTCACTGATTTCAATTTCGATCTTTTCTTGATTTGAAGATATGTACTCACATATATTTTTAAATATTATTCGATTTGAATCCTTATCGTCTGAGCTTTTCAGAATATCATTTAGAGATATTAAAATCTTATTTACAGTTTTGGACGGGTCAGTGTACTTTGAAGTGGGTGTTATGTCACCACCTCTTGCACTTCCCCTTTTGTAAGCGTACTTATTTATTTTCTTGTCAGAAAACTCCTCGTATTCTACACCTCTATATAATACGCTCTCTTCTTTCAAGTTAAATGCAATTTTCAAGATATGCTTATAATTTCCTTTTTCATTGGGATTCTCAATGACTTGGACATATTCTTCCGAATCAGTGCTTTTGTTATTGAGTACGTAATCCCCTATTTGCAATACGCCTGCAAGCAACGAGTCACCTTCTCTCAAAGCAGTAATTATTTGTATTTCAATACAATATTACAACTTCAGATAAGAATTGTCAAACATTTCATGCAAATTTCTACAAAATAAGTATACCATAATTATTTTTTTGTTACTACTTCATTATTTGGTCAAATTTATTTTTTTGTAGGCACCTTACTCACACCTTGTATCTCCCAATTTATTAACATACAAATTGTATCATATAAAGAGTATCTCGACAATAATTTAAATTTGTAAAAATACAAAGTGTACTAATACAATAGGGTCTTCTCAATCCAATACCATCCTCTGTTAAATACTTTTATATTGGACATGCCAAAATAAATTTTTTATATATTCTTTTTGATATAATTCTTATATAATAGAAGTATAATCGTAAAAAGCATGATGTTTTGGCAAGCAAGTTTTTGAAATCACCAAATTTATAGAGAAAGGTAATTATTAGAAAAGTTGGTTTTATTTTTATAATAATGTTATTTTGTTTTACTACAATTAGCAGTGTATTTGGAAGCTCAAATGAAATTAAGGTTAATGTTGATGGACAACCTTTAGAATTTGATGTTGCCCCTAAAATATTCGATAATAGAACTTTTGTACCCGTAAGGGCTATATTTGAGAAATTAAATTTTATAGTCGAATGGGATAGTGATAAACAAGAGATTCAAGCAAAGAAAGATAAAGTCCTAGTAACGATGAAGATTGGTAGCAAAATAGCCTATTATAATGGTCAACAGATTAGTTTGGATGTGCATCCTAGAATAATTGATGGACGTACTTTGGTTCCATTAAGGTTTGTTGGCGAAAGTGCTAACCATGATGTACTTTGGGACGAAAACACTAAAACTGTTTTCATAGAATCGAAGTGCGAAGAATATGCCATATGTGAGCAAAAAGTTTATTCATATATAACAGCTACTGAAGACAGCATATTACTATCAAAATATAATGAAGGCACATATAAGATTAATACTAATTGTTCTCAAGTAGTAAAGCTTTTGGAGGCTTCCATTTCTGAATATTGTATTATTGGAGATTATATTTATTATCACAATATATTAACCGGTAATTTGGTAAAGATGTCTCTAGTTAATGCAGAGGATTCAGAGGTTATTTGCGATGGTTATGTTACATCATTATGCTTATATAAAAATGAGGTTTACTTTTCCTATGCTGAATATGTTAGCGAAAATCAACCTTTAAATTATAAGGGGATATTTAAATATATCCCCACTGATAAAACTGTAAAACAATTATGTGATAAAAAGGCAGAACAGTTGAATGTATTAAATGACTGCATATATTATATTAGTCCTAAAACATCCAAAAACGATATAACAAGTGTGTTTAGAATGAAAATTGATGGAAGTTATAATATAAAACTTTTGGAGGAACCGATCATTACTATAGAAGTTGTTGGGAACTATATATATTATTACCCATCTGCAAAAGATTACGAAGAGTATTCTAAGGAAGTATATAGAATATATACCGATGGTGGTATTAGTGAAAGACTTACCAGAATTTTAGACAGTGCAGAAAATGATATCACTAATAATATGGAGAACTATGACATTAGGGTTTCTGGTCTTTAGAGTTTCAATTTCCAATCTGACTATTTTTTGCTGTATTTAATGCAACACACTCAAAGCTTTATTTAAACAAACATTATATAGGTCCTGATGGTATTAAACTTCTCAAAAAAGGAATAATAACGAAAAAAACTATAATTGTAAACAATACAGCAGATATAAATAATCCTAATAGACTGCCTAATATCCATTGGACCTTTTCTTTTACGAATAAACATATTGAACTAAATAATATCGTATTTAATAACAAACAGACAAATAAATTTATAAAATAATACATATTTTCATGTTTAATCTGTATATTCAACAAATCTGCTGGATTTTCTCTAAACACTCTAGGAAAAGCAAAAGAAATAATAATTAGTGACAGGAAACTAAAAATCAAACCAACCCAAAAGGTTTTTTGTTTACCTTTGTCTATCAAAATATAATCTCTCCTATCATTTTTACTTTTTTACCTTACACCGATCTCAGATACATGATTGCATGAAAAAGATCTTGAATAAAAAATTTTTAAGCACTAACCTATTTCCCGATTTTTTTCTCAATCATATCTAAAAACTCCTTAAGTCCATAGGATGACTCTTCAATCTTGTAGTCGGTTAATTCATCATTAAACACAGCTACATCTAACTTGACAGAATCTTGTTCTACTTTTATATCACTTATTTCACCCTTCTGTTCATCTTGATTTATAAGCAGAGCCATTTTTTCATCCACCGTATCATATACGTATAAGTCTCCACCTATACTTACAGTACCATAAGCATATCCCATTATTGCAAGTAAATAACGATCATCAAACCAACTTATTTTTTTAGGTGCCAAATTTTCCGGAATATCTTTATGAGTTATAACAGCTTTATGAATATCGTTTAGATGATTATACAAAAACACTTCACCGATAACTTCAAACTCATAGGGTGATATATATGCGAGCTTCTTTTTATCAGGAGAAATAGATGGTTTTGACGGAGCATCATTGCCTTCGCAAATCATCTTCTCTTTGCCATTCTTCTTCACAATAATTTCAGGTAGATTATTTTCAATCCTTCTATAAAAAACTGTTGTATCTAAAACCAAATCTTCTGCAGCTTTAGAGTCACTCGTCCCACTTTTCTGCGAACATCCTGTAATAATCAGACTAATCACCGTCATTGCAAGCAATAAGCTTATATATCTCTTCATAAAAAAACACCTTTCCAAATATAACCTTTTAATTCTAGTTTTATTTATCTTTCAGCAATTTATGCAGCTCATCCATGAAGGTATTTATATCTTTAAACTGCCGGTACACCGAAGCAAACCTTACATAAGATACCTCATCCATTTCCTTGAGTTTTTCCATAATCATTTCACCTATTGCATGAGAAGTAACCTCTCTTTGAAGTGAATTTTGTAATTGTAATTCTACACCATCAACGAGAAGTTCAAGATCATTAATGGATACAGGCCTTTTTTCACATGCCCTTAGGAGACCGTTCAAAAGTTTTTCCCTATTAAAAGTTTCTCTTGTTTTATCCTTCTTTATGACCATTAGTGGCAAGCTTTCTACTTTCTCATAGGTTGTAAACCTTTTTAAGCACTTAGAACATTCTCTTCGTCTTCTAATAGCAGAAGCTTCATCTGTAGGTCTCGAATCAATAACCTTGTCCTCTACGAAACCGCAATACGGACACTTCATATTGTACCTCCCACATAAGTTTTGTTTATTTTTTTCATTTGTTCTTCTATCCGTTTGTAAATCACATTTTTAAAGCGCTTTACAGACAACTAACTTTCGCTATTATTATATTATACTTTGCAGAAATATCAAATCAATTTTAAGTTTTTCTGAAATCACCTAAAACTTAATTAGGTATTATTTCTATAATCTCTACGCACATTTCTTTCATCAAATTCTACCAAAATAATATCTTCACCTATTTTTTTAATTTTACTCCAAGGTATAACATACTCGTTATCTTTTCCAAAAAGGCCAAAAATGCGGCCTTCTCCCGGTATAACAATTGCATCTAGTTTTCCACTCTCAAGATTTATTTCCACATCACACACAAATCCTAGTCTTTTGCCATCAGACATATTAATAACTTCTTTCTGTCTGAAATCAGCTGTTCTGTTCATAAAACAACACCTCATACCATTATAATTAATACTATAAATATATGAAGTGTGTTCAATTGATATGAAAAAACCAGATATCAACTCTTTAAAAGGGAAAACCTTTTCTAGTCGAATACCTGATTTTTCATGAATTCATAATATAGATATTTATAGGAGGTACTATACTCTAAATGTATTTTCGCATGTGCGTGAGAGCTGTCTTTTCAAGTCTTGAAACCTGCGCCTGCGAAATTCCGATCTCTTCAGCTACTTCCATCTGCGTTCTTCCATCGAAAAACCTTAAGTTCAAAATTAGTTTTTCTCTGTCATTTAGCCTTCTCATAGCTTCATTTAATGCAATACCTTCAAGCCAGTTTTCATCATGGTTCTTTTCATCTTTTACCTGGTCCATAACGTATATTGCATCACCGCCATCATGATATACCGATTCAAATAGCGATATAGGATCCTGTATTGCATCTAATGCAAATACAATGTCCTCCTTAGGTATTCCTAATTCCCTAGAAAGATCATCTACTGTCGGTTCTTTAGAATTCTTGTTTGTCAAACGTTCCTTAGCCTGAAGTGCCTTATACGCAATATCTCTTAAAGAACGGCTCACACGGATTGAATTATTGTCCCGTAAATATCTGCGTATCTCTCCAATAATCATAGGCACTGCATAAGTAGAAAATTTTACGTTCTGCGATACATCAAAATTGTCTATTGCCTTTATAAGCCCTATACAACCAACCTGAAACAAATCATCGACATACTCACCTCTGTTATTAAACCTTTGTATTACACTAAGTACAAGTCTCAAATTTCCTCTTATAAACTCCTCCCTTGCTGACATATCACCTTTATGCATTCGCTCGAAGAGAACTTTCTTTTGGTCGTTTGATAAAACTGGCAACTTTGATGTGTTCACACCGCATATCTCAACTTTATTGATTATCATATATAAAAAACCTCCCGGCAGTAAATTGAAGTCAGTATCATTATTGCCATGGAGGTCATTTTTATACTGTTAAAAAGGATACAAAATTTTCACAAAACACCTTGACAAACCACTTACTTATTGGGAAAACTAGACTTTAATTTTGTTGTTAATTTCTTACATACTTCTAAATCATCCTGCTTATTTCTTTTTTCAGCCTGCTTATAATCTTTTTTTCTAGCCTCGATATATATGATTGTGAAATTCCCAACATGTCAGCTACTTCTTTCTGAGTTTTTTCCTCTCCATCATTAGACAGGCCAAATCTTAACTCCATAATCTTCTTTTCTCTCATTGATAACTTCTTCATAGCAGTGTTTAGCAGTTCTTTATCCACTTCTTCCTCAATACTTCTATGGATCAAATCGTTCTCAGTACCTAAAATATCCGATAATAGCAATTCATTTCCGTCCCAGTCAATATTTAAAGGTTCATCAATTGATATTTCAGTCTTCATTTTATTATTTCTTCTAAGGTACATTAATATTTCATTTTCAATACATCTTGAAGCATAAGTTGCAAGCTTTATATTTTTACTAGGGTTAAAGGTATTAATAGCCTTAATTAATCCGATTGTACCTATAGAAACCAAGTCTTCTACACCTACTCCCGTATTTTCAAACTTCCGGGCAATATAAACCACCAGTCTTAGGTTTCTCTCAATCAGTATCTTTTTTACACCATAATCTTCTTTTTCCAGTTTTCTCAGTAAATAGCTCTCCTCATCGCTGCTAAGAGGGGGTGGTAGTGCCTCACTTCCTCCTATATAATGTACAGGAAATCTTTTATGTATTTTGTATTTCTCTAATATATTTATGTACTTAATCCAAAAAAAAAGTCTTACTTTCTTAAAAAGAAACATTATGCTATCTCCTTTCAGTTTTATCTTAAATTTAAGCGTTACAACAAATAAACTTAGGTGATAAAATTTCCACTTGATTTATCGTATCTCTCATACCAAATCCGGACCTAGAAGCGCATTATAGTTCTCACTTTTAGAAAGAGCCCTATTATAGATGCCTATTATCACGTCAGTTACCCCCTTCTTTTCGCTTTTTTCTCCAACTTCTATATAATCCGGTTTAAAGCCTATTAGCATACCATTTTCCTTTCCTAGGGATGTGAATGGTATTAGCCTGAACCTTGAAAACCAGCTGGAATCAGATACAATCTTTGTTACACCCACTAAATCGTCTTCTTTTGATTGTTCAAAAATATTCTGAATCTCTACAGGCAAAATACTTTTTATTGCTTTAAATTCAACCACAACTACAGGAACATGAGTAAGTGGGTCAAACAATGCATTACCGGTGTCCACAAGTGCTGGCAGGTCAATACTCCCATTTTCAAAAGCAATCTTCAAGGGTATAAGCAACCTGTCTTTAACTAATTTGCTCTGCATTATATCCCAGAATATCTTTACTATAATTCCCACTGTAGCAACACACAAAACCATAACTGTCCACTTTGAGTTCCAATAAACATAAAAGAATCCATTTCTCACAAATCCACCGCTCTGATTAAAATATAAAAAAGCAAAACCTGCACCTGCAAAAATAAATGTAGATATATAAAATATCACCATAGTTTTAAAAAAGGTAATAAACCGTTCAAAGGAAAAGGCAATTGCAACAATAGCAAAAGAGAGAGCTATCTTTGCTATTGTAGTGTAATGCCCCTTAAATGAGGGATAAACAACCAAAAAAGCTACATAAAGCGCACCTATGAAAGCCCCTAAAAACAATCTTAAATGAGAGATTCTATTTTTGGAAAACTTGGCCGTCATTAATAGAATCAAATAATTCATTACTATGTTTTCAAGTACTAGTACATCTAGAAATATGTCCACACATTTCCCCCCTGTAAGCGACCACCTTTAACGCTTGAAGTTACATAACCACAAAAAACAATACAATACTATTAACTTATATGCACAAGCATGTATTTTTATTCCACCCCTTTCAAAGAATATAAGATAGGACCACCTAAATTAATTATACGAGTTATATTACATATAATTTGTCAAACCCCACTGTAGAATAAAATCTTTGTATGACAAAAAACAACCTATTCAAAATGGAAATATAATGGTATACTATTAGCTGGGAAGGAGGATTTATCATGGAAGAAAAGATACTAAATGCAATAACAGAAATGAGTAAGCAAATTAATGGCTTGAGCAACCAATTCGAAGGTTTTAGAAAAGAAGTTGATACTAGGTTTTCAAATATAGAAGGAAGATTCGATACCTTAGAAGGTAAAGTTGATGCTTTACAAATCCAGACTAAAGAAAACACCGAAATTTTAAAGGCCCTACAGCATTCAGCAGAGGTAAATAAAGCTGAACATGATAAAATGACAAATGATATAGTTAATTTAAAAGCTGCAAAATAGTTGTTTCTATAAATCGCACACAAATGAGCAGAAGGTTATCCCAACTGCTCATTTTTATACTTAAATCTTTTATCTCTTATTTAAAGCGATTTCTTCTTAAGAAGGTCGGAATCTCCAACTCATCGGATACAGGCTGTGGTTCCGTCGCTCTCTCAATTGTCCTTCCGCTTGCTACGCCAACTTTTTCGGCTACCTTTTCCGGTTTTTTAATAACCGGAACTCTATCAAATCCAGTCGCTATAACTGTAATTAAGATTTCATCTTTAAGATTTTCATCTATTACCGCACCAAATATTATGTTTGCATCAGGGTCTGCAGATTGTTGTACAAGCTCAGCTGCAGTGTTAACTTCAAATAGTCCAAGATCCGCTCCGCCTGTAATATTAAGAAGAACTCCTCTAGCGCCCTCAATTGAAGTCTCAAGTAACGGACTTAGAATAGCTTGTCTTGCAGCTTCCTCTGCTCTGTTTTCTCCTGCCGCCCTTCCAATACCCATATGAGCTAAACCGGTATCCAACATAATAGTCTTAACGTCTGCAAAGTCCAAGTTTACAAGCCCTGGAACTGCAATAAGGTCGGAAATACCTTGTACACCTTGCCTTAATACATCATCCGCAATTCTGAAAGCATCCACAATGGACGTTTTCTTTTCAGCAACCTGAAGCAACCTGTCATTAGGAATTGTAACTAAGGTATCAACAACTCCCTTAAGAGTCTCTAC
>CAYXPB010000041.1:0-24673 GCA_964466645.1 uncultured Acetivibrio sp.
AGTTCTCTACAACCATTGATATTGCTTAATCTTATTTTCATGCTTCATCTCTGGTTCAAAAAAACAACTGTTCAATTGCCATTTCAAAAATATTTTCTCCCTTTACCTATTGACATAATCGAAAAAAGAAAATACAATATATCTTGTAATAATTTAGGTGAATTTAGTTTACAATCTTTTATTTTTTGAAGTTATCTATGTGTATTCTATATATTTACAAACTTTTTATTGTAAGCTAAATAAAAATAGATAATAATTTTTTACTAAAGAATAATTTTATTTGTTGTTTTTTTGTGGTTATCCACTAGGGGTGATTTAATTTGGGTTTTATTATTACTGAGAATTGTGCCTTTTAGACATATGTCCTGTAATTTATTCCCACAAGTTTGCATGTGTATAAGTAGCATGTATTTTTAAGAAAACTTGGTAGTGTTAGTTGTGATCGTTATCCTTTGATATTTAGTTTCTTTGGGTATAATGATTATAAAATCAGAATGTGGGATTTGCAGACATAAGATATGGTTTGACCAATTTAATTACACAACATTATGAACATTGGCCTAACAAAAATCTTTTTGCAACGCAACATTTATATCTTTTGCAACCTGTCCCATAAGAAATGCTACCCTCCCTAGAATAAGGTTATTCCAAAAACAATGCAAGTAAGGAAATTTGTCAATATTCAAAATAATATTGGCTAAAATTTGTGTCATTATAGCAATTATATTTTTCAGATTTTGTTAACAAGGTGATTACAAAAAAGCAACTGGTCAATGGGTGTTTCAATAAGTTATTTTATTATGTTGGAACTCTATATATTGACTAATGATTTTTTTGAAACACCTAAGACCTTATATTAATATATTTATATGATTTTTTAGGAGGAGAAAGATGGAACTTAAAGGCAAAAAAGTACTAGTAACCGGTGCAGATGGATTCATAGGAAGTCATCTCGTAGAAACACTTATGGATGAGGGTGCAGATGTCACGGCATTTGTGTATTACAACTCATTTAATAATTGGGGATGGCTTGATACCTTTCCAAAGGAGAAATTATCAAAGCTAAAGATTTTCCAAGGAGATGTCCGAGATGGAAATTGTGTAAGAGAGGCCGTAAAGGATGTTCAATGTGTTTTTCACCTTGCAGCTCTAATTGCTATTCCGTACAGCTATTATGCACCTGAAAGCTATGTTGACACCAATATAAAAGGTACACTTAATATATTACAAGCATCAAAAGATTTTTCAATTGAAAGAGTATTTGTAACATCAACTTCAGAAGTTTACGGCACAGCTAAATATGTACCTATTGATGAATTGCACCCATTCCAGGGCCAATCACCCTATTCAGCAACCAAAATAGGTGCCGATAGAATTGCAGAATCTTTTTATAGAAGTTATGACCTACCTGTGACTATAGTTCGTCCATTTAACACCTATGGACCGAGACAGTCTGCTAGGGCAGTTATACCTACAATAATCTCGCAACTTTTAGCAGGCAAAACAGAAATCAAGCTTGGAAATTTAACTCCGACAAGGGACTTTAATTTTGTAAAAGATACTGCTAATGGCTTTGTTCAAATTGCCAAATCCGATAAGACAATCGGTGAAGAGATAAATATAGCAACAGGCGTTGAGATTTCTGTAGGCGACATTTTTGAAGAACTTAGGCTTCAAATTAACAGCGAGGCTAAGATCGTTAGTGATGACGTAAGGCTGAGACCTGAAAAAAGTGAAGTTGACAGGTTGCTTGGCTCAAACAAAAAAATTATGCAGCTTACTGATTGGAAACCGAAATACGATCTTAAGGCTGGACTTAAAGAAACAGTATCATGGTTAAAAGATAACTTAGATAAATATAAAATAGATATATATAATGTTTAATTTTTAAGGGGGAAGTACACATGCAAGCAATAATTCTGGCTGGTGGTAAAGGAACAAGATTAAGACCTTTTACAACAGTTATTCCAAAGCCTTTGATGCCTATAGACGACATGCCTATTTTAGAGGTAATCATGAGACAGCTCAAACATTTTGGGGTTCAAAACGTTGTCATATCATTAAATCATTTGGCAGATTTAATGATGGCATTTTTTCAAAAAGGAGAAAAGCTAGGTCTTGATATTAGTTATGCCATTGAGGATAAAGCTCTTGGCACAGCCGGCCCCCTCTCCATAATTGAAAATCTTGAAGAAACCTTTATAGTTATGAACGCAGACTTACTGACAACAATTGATTACGGAAATTTGATAAGTTTCCATAAGGAAAATGGTTTTGACGCAACTATAGCAACCTTTAAAAAAGAAGTAACGATAAGTTTGGGAGTAGTTCAATCTCAAGAGAACAATTTTGTTGACTATATAGAAAAGCCAACCTATAAATTTGATGTCAGTATGGGAATATATGTTTTTAACAGAAGTGTAGTACAATATATACCAAGAAACAAGAGAATGGATATTCCTGAATTAATACTTAAACTCAAAGAAAATAATAAAAGAGTTGGATGTTATCATGCTGATTATGATTGGTTAGATATCGGAAAATTCGATGATTATGAAAGAGCAGTAAGTATATTTAAGGAAAAGAGGAGTGAATTTTTGCGAAATGGATAAAATACTTTTCCTAGGCTCGAATAGCTTTACAGGATATTATTTTCAAAAGTTTATTAATCAAAAAGCTCTTGAAAAACAATATAAGTTTATTGGTACAGATATATCGGAGAGTAACAATAGTGACTTTTCAGTATCTGACTATATAAGGTTAAACCCTTTAGATCGAAATGCACTCAGTAATGTTATCACCGATTTAAAGCCTGATTACATAATAAATTTTATCGGTACTTTTTCAGGTGCATCCTATAATGATTATCTAGATGTCAATGTAAACATATCAAAAAACATTTTTGATATATTGTTGGAGAATAAACTAAATGTTAAGAAAGTCCTTTTAATTGGCTCTGCCGCAGAATATGGAATTGTTCGGGACATGCCTATAAATGAGAATTGCAGCAATAATCCTGTAAATTATTATGGACTGTCAAAGCTTTTCCAGACTCATACAGCAAGATATTATTATAACAATTACGGTATCAAAACTAATGTATTAAGAACCTTTAATATCATTGGAAAAGGTATTTCGAAAAATCTATCGATAGGTAATTTTATAGACAAAATCGAGAAGGCTAATGATGGTGACTCTATTACCGTAGGCAATCTGTTCCCTAGAAGAGATTTTCTACATATAGAAGATGTTATTGAAGCCTATTGGGAAGTTTTAAAAGGCGGTAAAAGCGGTGAAATATACAATGTATGCAGTGGCAGGTCAATACCGATGCAAGATATATTCTCCACCTTCGTCAAAATGTCAAGCAAGAATCTGTCATCTACAGTGGATGAAAAGCTGATTAAGAAAGATGAAATAATGGATATATACGGCGATAACAGTAAAATTAAAGCCGATACGAATTGGAGTCCTAAAATTGATATTTTAAACGATAATGCTTACAACGTATTTTAGTTAATATTTTTTCATTTCTCTCTAACTACAAAAAACAGAAGTTTCTGATACAGATTCTTCTGCTTTTTTATTTTGGAACAGATATTTCTTAATTCTATTTCATCATAAATACTTGATTTTTTATTTTCTTTAGGAATAATACCAATAACATATAAGCAAGAAATGCAGACACAGCACTTGCAACCATAAAACCTAAGCCTTGAAGTCCATCCCTATTAATAAATAAAGTCATAAGCATCACTGATACCATATAAAAGACTGATATATAATATGCAAATAGTCTTTCGTCAAAGTAAAGCAGTACTATTTTAGCCACATACATGATTAAAGTAAAACCCATAGCTAAAACACACATCCAAAGAATGAAATACATTTTAAAATCAACAAAAGGTCCTTTGCCCACCCTAAAAGAAAAGAATATCAGGATGCTCATAACAGCCAATTGCACAATACATAACTTGTAGAAAAAATGTGAAATGGTCTTTTTAAGACTCTCCATAAAAAACTTTATCTCGTTGTATGTGCCGTAATTCGAAATCGCAGAGAAAAACTCGTTACACTTTATATGGAGTTCTGTTTCAAATTTAACTACAAAAAAGACCAACCCTGGGACAATACTAAGTACTGATATGTAAAAAGGAAAGTCAAAATCTTTTTGCATTGTAAGAAATCCGTTAACAATAAAATTTTCACTGGAAAACCTGTAATACAAACATGGAAAATATAAGCCAAGCGTGTAAAACAGACCCGTCAGCCATAAATCAGGAAATTTCTTCATATAAGAAACCCATTCAAAATAACTCTTATCTTCTTCCTCAAATACATTCCTTATTTGAATCAAAAGCAACAGTGCCGTCACAAAAAAACCTGCAATAAAACAAAGAAATATATAAACTAACTCCCACTGTGTAGGAATAAATCCCAAGAACAACATCATAAATACTATTACAATATTTCCTGCCAAAAATCCGACCGATATCCCCTTATTATCATTAACAGCAGATAAATATATCATTTCCAGCCATATAATACTTACAATAGACAATAGAATTAATACACATAAACCATATTCAACCTGCAGCTTTGCAAATACAACAAGGGCACCGGAAGTTAGAAAACTGAAAACAACTGCCGGAAGCATTCCTCCATAGAACGAAGCCATTACTTTTCTGTACTCCTTCTGATAAATGCAGTCTGATATATATCGGGTCAGAATAAGGGAATAGGTGCCCGTAGTTATCGAAGACACTACAAAAGCATATGTAATAGTAACTAATATATGATCTTTCGGAACGGACGAATATGTATCATTTCTTAACAGTAAACCTGCAATACTTACAGCCAACAAACATAGCAACATCGGACCATTTAATGATATAACGGCTAATCCATAGGACTTTATTGAATGAATAAAGCCAGTATCTTTTTCTATTATTCTCTTTAGTTGAAAACCAATACCTGCCATTTTTTACTCACCTTTTCAAATCATTATATATTTTTCTATAAGAACTTCCCATATAATCTATGGTGTAATACTGCTGAACTCTTTCTCTAGCCGCTTGACCCATTTTCATTCTTAATTGCTTGTCTTTTGCCAATTTTACCATAGCTTCCCCTAAAGCATCCGAGTCCATAACTCTAGTAACGATACCGGCTTCACCAATATTGTCAAAGGGACCAAGTACAATTTCAGAACAACTGCCCACATCAGTAACTATAGCGGGTTTTCCAGATGCCATAGCCTCAAGCAATGATAAAGGCTGACCTTCACTAATACTAGTCAATATAAATACATCAAAGGAATATAAGGATTTTAAATATGTTTCATAATCTACTTTCCCTGCAAAGGTTATATTTTGAATATTTCTCTTCTCAACATAGTCCAAAACATAGTTGCTGTATTGCGGGTCTTCATTATTAGGACCCACTATAACCAACTTAATTTTATCATACAATTCCTGAGCTCTTTCAAAGGCTCTAACTAATGTAATAATATCCTTAATGGGTACAACCCTAGCAATTGTGCCAACTACAAAATCCTCCCCATAGATCCTCTCCTGTTCAGGGAAGTTATAATCCTCTGTGTTCATTCCGTTAGGTATAATAATAGTCTTTTCCTTTTTGGCACCAAACCCTATCTGAACTTCCCTGTTTCTTTCAAATTGCGAAACTATTTTATCAGCGAAATTATATGCACATAATGACATGGAATGAAAGTACTTTATCCATAATTCTTTTATATATCCCAGGAAAAAATCCGATTTGAGTATTTCCTCTTCTCTCTCCCTAACATAAATCCCATGCTCTGTAAGCACAAAAGGCTTTTTGGAAGTATGTCGTATTTTGCTTCCCACTATTCCTGGAAAACCTGCTGACACACTGTGATATATGTCTGCTTCAGGAATTCGTCCCCGCAAAACATGAAATTCATATATAAACATTGTCCGTATAGACCATAAAAAATCATTGTAGGGCGCATTAGAAAAATCCCTGTTATATATGTAGTCAACAATCTCGTAAAAATCTGCACTGTTAAAAAAATCTACCAGTCTATTTTTTTTGATTCTGTCTACAAAATCAAATACTTGAGACCAATCAACTTTTTGTCCGGAAAAGTGCCTTATAAGGAGCTCTTGCTCCTGACTGCTTTTAACTGTCTTTATAGGAAGTCTTTTCGGCTTTCTCTTAAGCGGTGAATCTAAAAACACTTCTTCTATATGTCTCATATTTTCAGGAATTTTACACACAAATTTTCCTTTGTCCAATTCCTTTGCTGCTATTGTATAAAGGCTTAAATTGTAGTCGGTAAAACATTTCATATAAATGTTCAACCAACTTGATATCCCACCTGTCATATAAGGGTAGCTTCCTTCGGCTATAAAACACAAGTTCATACTGCACCTCTAATATCAAGTTTCAAGGAATTGTTCCAAAAAAGGACAATATCATAGGCTTGCTTTGACAAAACAATGTCTCTGTACTTTATTTTTTCTAAGGTATTCAAAAACCCCTCTTTATTTTCACTAAAATAGTAAAATTCCAATCTGGATAAATACGGCTTGCAGCTATTTGGGTATACCTTTTCAAATTTGTTACATGTTTTCTCAGCTTCCTTGAAGTCTTTAATAATAATTTCGTTTTTTATCTTTTGGACATAAAAGTATTTATCAATGTTTTGAGTTGACGAAAAATACAAAACAAACACTTCAGAAAGCTCTTTCCTTTTAATCAAAGTATTTGAGTTATTGAATTCTTCCCAAAGTATCAAATCTAAATATGCCTTTAGAAAATTCTCACAGTTACTTATATTATTAGGGTTCTCCATATAAGCAGCTCTCAATTTTGAATAAGTTTCATTTATCTTTTGCCTGTAATCACTAATAGCAGTAGAAGCGTAATGAACTACTTCAGGATCATCATCTCGAACGATTTTCTCTAAAAATGGATATATCTTTCTAAAATCACCCTTAACGGATTGGAAAGCATATTTTCTCTTTTTCTTGATATCCTTTATTTCTAAAACATCGACAATGGGCAAAGTATTAATGTAATCTACATTAGACATGTCGGATATTACTTCATCAAATTCCTCTTCATCTTCACCAGTCTCATAAAGAGAGTTTTCAATAACAAACTCATTCCTAATAAGATAATCGGCAACAATAAACAAAAGCGCCCCAAAAAAGGGAACCAATACACATAATAAAAACCTTAAAACATTAAAGCTCTTATTTGTAATTTTATTATATATAGAGTATATTGCGCTTATAATAATATTACTTGCAACTAAAGCTAATAAATAATAATTCAACTACCTTATCCCCCAAAAATAATTCTAACTTTAGGCGGTTCCAAAAAGTCAACTAGTCAATTGCCCTTTCAAAAAGTTTGACCTAAAATTTTGTATAGGTTATTTTCAAATACCCTAAAGCCTATAGAACTCTAGTTTATGTCTTTTCTACCTATTCCTTATTGTAAAAGTCCTCCACTAAATTAAATATAAAATGCATTTGTGATTCGACGTTTACATTCATTTTCTCAAAAGGAATATTTCTTATCACAATCAAACTATCTACTTTTTTTGTTTTTCTGTTAAAAACGGGAACTATAATTCTTACGCTGCTTTGTAACTGTGTATTAAAGTAAATCTCATTTTTCTCAAAGGAATTCTTAATTATATCACATTCCAAACCTTCATCGTATTTATGCAAATTGCTTCTTGTTTCAAGTTTGACGTCTTTAAAACCTGTGAGTTCACTTATGGCCTCAGGCAGTATTTGTGTAATATGGTTTTTATTTTCATTAAGTCTTTTTATAGCATTATACACAGTTGAATAGCTATATTCATAAGTTTTTAACTGTTCTGTAAGCAACGAAGCAGATTTCCTCGTATTTACCAGATCTGCCTGAACTGTCTTAAAAAGTTCTTCTAGTTCAATATGAGTAACCGTTTTAATCCTTTGTCCCTTAATTTCAACGGATTTTTTATAGCCTGAAACCAAAGCAATACTAAAATACGCTAATAATCTTTCCAACGTATGTAAATCGAGTTCGATCGACATAGAGAAAGGTAAATACTGCAGTATCATACATAGTGCTCCGGTAAACAAAGATAGCTTTATTCCATACGTCAAGCCTATAATCATTATTAGAGCAATCGCCAAGTCATAATTTGAACCTGTATATTTCATAAATGCTATCACAATAAAACTAAAAACAGTAGCCTCTATCCAACCTTTGTTTTTCTTCCACAGCGACATTATTTTGCTGGTACCGTAAAACTTTTCTGTAAAAGACTTCTTTTTAAGCTTTTTATTCTTATACCATTCATATGTTTTTGAAAAGCCATCGGAGAAGGGTGTATTGTCTTCTATTCTATTTATAGCGTTTTCTACTAGGGGATATTTCATTTTAGTTTCCAATTTGGAGTTTACTTTCACATCCCCTTTACTGAATATACCCTTTGCCTTCCTTACAATATAGCTTATATCCAGCATATCACCTTTGATTTTATAATTGCCGCTAAAACTACTAACTAATGCAGTAGTAGTAAGTGTCCGTATTACATCTGAAATATATATCAGCTCAATATCTTTGAAGGTCGCCCATACTTCCCGATATGTATCTTTATCAAAAGCTTCGAAAACATCCAATATTAATGAGCCTTCTGTGTAACTGCTCAATCTAGGCCCGTAAATTGAAGGAATTCTAATAACAAGCATATTTAAACCGTACACATCTTTATAAATGTTACAGTACATTTCACAACTCTTTTTATTTGAGCAATGAAGAAAAAACTTTGGATAAGTTTTATAAAGCATTTCATGATTCATAGCTTCATAGGTATAAAGATAGGATGTGGAAATATATATAAATTTCTTTATTCTAAATTCATGGCTTAAGTCAAGAATATTCAATAATGGAGAAATATCTTGCCCACTCTCTAACCAACCTTTTTGATCGGAATTTCCAATCACAAAGTAAACAATATCAAATTGTCCTATCTCGAAAACTTCCCTGCATCCTTTACTTATAGCATCTATCTGATAATATGATGCCTTTGTTCTAAATTTAAATTTTTTAGGCTTTTCGGCAATATCAATTATTGAAACACTCTGTTCAAAAGCTAAAAGGCTTTCTGTCAGATATTTGCCAATAAATCCATTTCCCCCAACTATTAATATATTCATTTTACTTCTATTGACTCCCCTTTAACAAGGTGATATAAATATTTGTTTTACAGTTTCAAAAAATCTAAAATATAGGCTTTTTGAGAACAATATTGAAATGATTTGAAACCACCTAAATCAGAAACTAATAATAATAAAAATCAGTGTAGGTAAAATAAGAACAAAATCTATGCCTTAAGATAAAATATGAATACTTACATTAATTATACTTACATTAGTTAATTCTAACTTATTTTAACATAGATTTATTTTATCATCAATACCTCAAATAAAGTATCACAAAATAAATATACAGTCAACTCAGTTTAAGGTGGGCAGGTCACGGTAAAGGGATAAGAGAATTTGCTTTGTAGCCTCAGCTTGATAATTTTCGCCGCGTCTATAGGACATTATGGCATATAGGACTTGTTAAGTAGGTATTAACTCCTACAATATTCGACAAAAAAACCCTACTTAAGCACTAGAACAATTCGTCAACTAGTACCTTATGTAAATCCTGTTAACATAATATAATTATATTATGTTTTGACACCAATCACATTCATTTCTTTAATTCGTCTTGTAATTATATGGAAGGGGCTGTTCTTTATGTTTAGTTCAAGTCATTTCTCAATTTCCAAACTTCTTACTGCCTTTCTCATCTCCGCTCTATCAATCCTCTTGCTTGCATTCACCGCCTTCGGAGCTGACTACTATGTATCAACTGGTGGAAACGATTCAAATCCCGGTTCACTTCAATCTTCATTTAAAACTATACAAAAAGCATTGGACACCACAAAACCCGGAGATACTGTTTATATAAGAGGAGGTACTTACAAGGAAAAAGTGATTGTAAACACTTCAGGAACAGCCGATAACCCTATCACCATACAAAACTATCAAAACGAGCGAGCAATTATTGATGGCACCGGTTTATCAGGCAGTTATATATTACATATCTATAATAAAAATTATATAACAGTCAAAGGCCTTGAAATATGTAATAATTCTGTAGGCCATACCCCCACAGGAATTTTTGTTGAAGGATCGGGAGACGGGATTGAAATCCTTAATAACAAAGTTTATGGTATAAAAACAACTCAAGATGCTCACGGTATAGCTGCTTATGGCACAAACAGCTCAAAACCACTCACCAACCTTTTAATACAGGGTAATGAAGTCTATGACTGTATACTTGGTTCAAGCGAATCCGTTGTTGTAAATGGAAACATCCAATATTTTAAAATACTTAAAAACATCGTCCATGACAACGACAATATTGGAATATGCTGTATAGGATTCGAAGAAACTGCCTTAAGCAATGATCAGGCAAGAGATGGCCTTGTTTCTGAAAATACCGTCTATAATATTACCTCCAAAAACAATCCTGCTTACAGAGGGGAAACTTGCGCCGATGGAATATATGTTGACGGGGGAAAAGATATTTTGATAGAAAAAAACATAGTCTATAACTGTGATATAGGTATTGAAGTTGCAAGCGAGCATTATAACAAAATTTCAAGCGGTATGCTTGTTAAAAACAATCTAGTTTATGGCTGCGGACTTTTCGGGTTGTCTATTGGTGGTGCATATTCGGAGAACGGCTATGCAGATAATTGTACTATAAGTAATAACACCTTCTATAACAATAGCGTCGGAATAAATATACAGAAAACTCTAAGTAACAATATTATTAATAATATTGTTTATGACGAAGATACTCCTTATTATGGAAAAGTAGGCTCAAACATTTTAAAAAATAATCTCTGGTATTCACCTCATGGTAATACTGATAAATTATCTCCTTTTGCTGATCCTAAATTTGTAAACCCAAGCAAAAATGATTTTAGAATTTCAAGTGATTCGCCAGCAAGAAATGCTGGTATTCACGAAATACCCCTAGCACTTTCGGAAATGGATTTGGACGGGAATGCAAGAATATATGAAGAAATTGTTGATATAGGTGCCTATGAATTTACAACAAATATAGAACCTACTTCTATCCCTACTATAGAGCCTACTCCTATTCCAACACCTACTTTAAAACCCACCCCTACTCCAACGCCTACTTCCAATCCTACTTTAGAACCGACTCCTACTCCAACGCCTACTTCTTCCCCTACTTTAGAACCCACTCCTACTCCAACGCCTACTTCTTCCCCTACTTTAAAACCTACTCCTACTCCAACGCCTACTTCTTCCCCTACTTTAAAACCCACTCCTACTCCAACGCCTACTTCTTCCCCTACCTTAAAACCTAATGAAACAGATGACGGAAATAACATGAAGGAAGCAACAACAATAAATGTTGATGAGGAACATATAGCAGCAATTGACTATGATGGTGATAATGACTGGTTCAAATTTACAACCACCGCTAAAGGTACTTATATAATACAATCCTTTGGAAATGAAGTTGATACGTGGGGTGAATTGATTAACAACAGAGGCAAAGTGATATCAAGTAATGATGACAGCGGTACAAATGGCAACTTCAAAATAGTTAGAAAACTTGATGCTGGTAAAACTTATTACATATATGTAGACGGCACTAAGCTAAGAGCATATAGTATAAAAGTAGAGCTCTCATCAAAATAATCCGAATATCACTTCGTTGAAAAAATAAAGAACTATAATTTCCTTAACAAAAATAAAGAAGTGTTCCAACACTAACAAAAATATGTTGGAGCACTCCTTTATTTTCAGGTGATTCCTAGAATAATTCTTGAAGTAACCACAGCCGTTTCTAGTATTTTTTTACAAACACCTATTCCCGTAAAATATCCTGATGTTTTAGTAGTATGTTGTCTAATAACAATTACTTCAGCATCATTATCCTTTTCACAACTTATAACAATATTTTTTTCAACCGGAATTTTCTCAACATAATTTTCTAATCCAAAACCGGTCTTAGCCGCTATTACACAATAAAAATAAGGATGCCTTGTTCCTTCTACGGAGTTTATATTAATCTGTGCTTGTATACCATAAAAGCCCTCTGGCATATCATCAAAACTTATAGTAAATCTGCTATTTCTCGGAACACTCTTTCCATTTTTGTCTCTAGAAAGCATTAATGCTGGTCTGAAACTCTCTCCGTCTTTCTTAATACTCCGAAAAAATCCTTCCATATCTCTTATAATATCAACTCTAGTATTTAAGTCCTGCTGTTTAAGTATTTGTTTTTTCCCACTAAACAAAATCGGAAACATAAGAATTATTACATCAATTAAGAAAATCCAGACCACGCTGCTAAAACTTGTTATAATAGCTAAAAATATGGTTGCAAACATTACTACGATTATGGTTAATATAAGCGTAATGACACCTATTACACTACTTACATCAAATATATCTTTATTCCACTCTTTGGTTTTCTTTTCAATATCTATAACTCTATTAATCTGTGCCATATCAACCTGCGTCCAGTTATTATCCTTATCAAGCTGCGTAAATTTGACAAGATTATCATAACCACGGGTTAAATTCAATACTGAAGCACAAATCAAAAAAACAGCACCAGGAAATAACTTCATAAATATAATCTGAAATAAAAATCCTACTGCTAAAAGGGACCAATAAAGAACCATCCTGTTGGAATAAGAAAGATTTTTTAGTACATAAAACTCGACACTATCCTGTTCTTTCTGTGGCAAAAATTCAGGTACTTGACTCATACTATACCCCTCCCTTTTGATAACCCCATTGATTTCCATGCTGAGCTGAGCTCTTCACAACCATGAACTTTAAAATAAAGTGGGCAAGCTCCCTGACATGCCGCAAAACTCTTACATTCCTTACACTCCTCGGGCGCTGCTTCCTTACCCCTAATCCACTCTGCTCGTTTTTTAGACCATACTGTTTCAAACCCTTCGGTTAAAATATTCCCAACTGGCTCGGGCCAGCTCGAACACGGAAGTATATTCCCCTTAGGATCAATAGAAAGTAGACCCTCGCACGCGCTGCAACCTCTATTTCCAAAGCCTGCCGCTAAAGGATTGAATAAACATATTGGCGTAGGAGAATACCACATGTATTTAATTCCTTCTTTAGCTGCTTCAGCCTGAAGGCTTTTTACTATTTCACCTATTTCGGTATAGCTCACTGTAAGCTCATCATCTCCTCCACGTCCCGCAGGTATGACTAAGTTAGTGGAAAACCTTTCTGCTCCGATGTCCTTACAAAAAGCAGGGTACTCTAACAGGCTATCTTTATTCATTTTGCAAATAGTAAAATGGGGATGCACTGTTATCCCCGCCTCTTTCAGTGCCTTAAATCCAGCTATCGAGGCAGCATGCGAGCCCGCAACTCCTGTAATCATATCATGAACGGAGGCATTGGCAGATTCAATACTCACCTGTGCTGACGAAAGACCTGCACGGGCAAGTTCTTTTGCTTTACTTTGAGTGATAAGTGTACCGTTGGTTATAAGATTTACTCTCATTTTATTTGTTCTTGATGCATATTTTATGAGCTTTGGGAGGTCTTTATAGGTAGTAGGTTCTCCCCCCGTAAAGGAAACACTCGGCACTTCTGCCTCGTACCTAATAACATCAAGAATTCTTTTGAACTCTTCCGTATCAAGCTGATCCTCATTTTTTATCTGTGTACACCCGGCATAGCAAAACCGGCACTTAATATTGCAGGTATATGTGAGTGCCACCTCTGACAATACAGGAAGCTTTATATACCCAAGACTAAATTCTGTCTTATGTATCGCTGCCGTAGAATAGTTTTCACACACTTCCTTATTCCACAAACGCAAGAAATCTACAAAAAACCTTTCTAGCTGTGCCTCTGTTTCAGGCGAATCAGACCTTGCCATAATAAAATCCCGAACCGAACCACCCTCTAAAATATGTGCAATAACACGGGCTCCTGTGGCATTAAGTCTAAACGCTTCATTTGGCATACGGATGAGTACATTATCACTAAGGCGCATAAATACATAGGGTTTAATTTTAATAAAAAAGTCATCAACCCATGATAATTTATGTTTTTTCACTCTGCACCTCCACTTACACATGCCGAGTGACATGCATCATGGCAAGCCGAATGACACGCTGAATGACATGCATCGTGACATGCTGAGTGACACGCTGAGTGACACGCATCATGACAAGCCGAGTGGCACGCAAATTTATCAACTTTTGAACCAAAATCAGGGTTGACTTTTACATTGTCAATATCCGCCCACGCAGTTGTCTCGTATCTGTCAAAGTTATTCCTGTACCTGTCACGTTCTACTCCACTGTGATAAAAGTACCAAAACGGCCAGTATCCCATATAGCTGCCTTCTTCATATACCTGCCCTTCATTGACTGAATTTGGATTTTGTTCTCTAAAATCCTTTGACAATTTTTCCTCATAATGCTTCTTTGTAGCCTCTATATCACAATCCCACGTTTTTTGCTGAACATTATCCACAAGTTTTTTCAAAATATTTTCTATCTCTTTCCCGCTGAACTCACCATCATCGGCAGCATCATACATCATACGTTCATATACGCTTAAATCGGAAGATGATTTGTTATTATCAATACGGCGTACTTTAAGTGGAGCTTGTGAAATTTCTTCTAAATATCCTTGTGCCACAAGGTTAGACAAAATGGCTGAAAGTATAGTTTTATAAGGTGTTCCAAGAAAAAGAGCCACCTCTATATCATCTAAATTTTCTGCAATTGTACCGTCTTTTCTAAAAGATGCTATCTCAAGAGTTGGCGGCTCCCAATCCGTCCTTGCCCATTGAACCTGATCTAATGTAGCTTGAGCATTTACTAATGATTTATGTTTTTTACCAACTACCGCGAAAACACCTAAAAACAATGCACCCAATGCAATTACCAAAACAACCCTTCCTGATGCCATATCTCTTCGATCACTATTTCTATTCCATTCATTATACCCGTGGTCTTTTCTTGGTATGTTATACTCCTCTTCGCCAACGTCTCCGTCATAGGAATCATCAGGTATAGTCATTTGGTTAAAAACATCTTTACTTATGTACTGTTGAATTTCAAATTTAAATTTTGCTTCAGGATTATTCTTGTGAAGCAATACTTGTACCCTAGGTGTTCCCTCTATGGTCTCTACCTTATAGTCAATCAAATAGCTTTCATTCATCCATTTTTCAGTAGCAAAACTATTTGCCAGTAAAAATTGTTCTACCTCTTCTCTTGTAGCTGATTGTTGAGGATACTCCAAAGGATAATTTATAGAAACGGTATAATGCTCCATTGCCTCATCCCATTGGACAGGTGCCCAATTAAATACCATTAAGCTCTCCCCATCTGCCGAAGTTGTCGAGTCTAGGTATCCTGCCCCTGCCATATCAGCCGTAAAACGCAATTTGTATGTAAGGTATTTACCTCCTAGACGTTGTCCATTAGAATTGGTTATCTTGTATTTGCCGCTACCAAGACTTACAATATCAACGTCATAGGATGTATTGTCGTCATCGGTTATTACCCAACAATTATTATTGTCAAAATCAGGATTAAGTCTGTCAAAACCTTCTAGAGTAAATGCCAACATTGTTTTACCTGGTATTATGTTATACCGCACAGTATATGTAACAATAGCATCTCCTTCAGGTAACAAAATCACATCCGTTTCAACAAAACCAAGAGTTGCAATGGAGGATGCGTTAGCATTTACTGTCGGTAAAAGCAAAACAACTAACAACATAAAGCAAGCTAAAATTTTTTTAATCATATAGTCACCCTTTAATTATCGCATAGATATTACATGCGTATTTTTAAATCTTTCAATATACTATTCGGCCATTTTAAAAAGTTTGTTTCTTCTGCAAACTCTTTTATTGAGATTCATTACAAGAATTTACTTTTATAATTGTACTCTATTTTCGCCCTTCTTACAACCAAAAGGGCTACAAAATATTGTATTTTTCAAAACAGGGCTTGACATTATTAACTTTCTGCCTTAGAATAGCATTACGTCTTTTTTAGGCGGATGGTAAAATAATTTACCAATATAGGGATATAGCCAAGTCGGTAAGGCACCAGACTTTGACTCTGGCATTTCGTAGGTTCGAGTCCTGCTATCCCTGCCACTATGGGCTATTAGCTCAGTCGGCTAGAGCACTTGACTTTTAATCAAGGTGTCCCGCGTTCGAGTCGCGGATGGCTC
Source organism: uncultured Acetivibrio sp. (assembly GCA_964466645.1). GTDB lineage: Bacteria > Bacillota > Clostridia > Acetivibrionales > Acetivibrionaceae > Acetivibrio. The sequence continues at coordinate 16,335 of CAYXPB010000041.1, forward strand.
ACCAAAACGATAAAACGTGCATTTCAACAATTTGAAATGCACGTTTTATCGTTATAAAAAATATTGAAAAGCATAGGTTTGAGGAGAAAAATGAGTATTCTTAATGTTGAAAATGTAAATCATGGTTTTGGTGCAAGAACCATACTGGAAAACGCTTCTTTCCGCCTTTTAAAGGGTGAACACGTAGGCCTGGTTGGGGCAAATGGCGAGGGAAAATCGACCTTCCTGAATATAATAACAGGAAAGCTTATGCCTGACGAGGGTAAGGTGGAATGGTGCAGCAGGATAACGACAGGCTATCTTGATCAGCATTCTTCTTTGACAAAGGGAAAGAGTATCCGTGAAGTTTTAAGGGAAGCATTTCAATATATGTTTGACATAGAACAGGAAATGCTCTCGATATATGAGAAAATGTCCGATGCAAATGAAAGCGAAATAGAAGCTATGATGGAAGATGTGGGCGAAATACAGAGCACACTTGAACATAATGGTTTTTATATACTTGATGCAAAAATTGAGGAAGTAGCAAACGGATTAGGTCTAGGTGAAATAGGTCTTGATAGGGATGTCAGCGACTTGAGCGGTGGCCAAAGAGCCAAAGTACTTTTAACAAAGCTATTGCTTGAAAGTCCTATGATCCTTATACTCGACGAGCCAACAAACTTTCTTGATGCAAACCACATTGTATGGCTCAAAAACTATCTCAAAAATTACGAAAATAGTTTTATATTGGTATCCCATGATATTCCTTTCCTAAATGATGTAGTAAACGTAATATACCATGTTGAAAATGCTATTTTAACAAGATATACGGGAAACTATGATCAGTTTCAGCAAATGTACCAGTTAAAAAAGACTCAGACACAGCAAGCATACGAGAAACAACAAAAAGAAATTGAGCGGCTTGAGGACTTTATTGCTAGAAACAAAGCAAGAGTTGCCACTACTAACATGGCAAAAAGCAGACAGAAAAAACTCAATAAGGGATAACGAAAAAATAACTTCCTATTCTCATATTTTGAAAACATTATCAAATCAAGTTTTTTCGTTATCCACAGTAGGATGGAAATCATTGAAAAGGTAAGAGATAAGGTTAAGCCTACCTTTAAATTTAGAGAAGCCCGGACTCCCGGCAAATACGTTTTTACAGCTGAAAATATGATTATCGGCTATGAAGAACCACTTACAAAGCCTTTGAATCTATCTTTAGAGCGCGGAAAGAAAGTCGCAATAAAAGGTGTTAACGGCCTTGGAAAGTCTACTTTACTTAAAACAATACTTGGTATTCATAAACCGGTATCAGGAGAAGTTAAATTGGATCAATTTGTCTACCCCGGTTATTTCGAACAAGAGTCGAAAAAGTATAACTCTAATACTGCACTAGAAGAAATATGGAACGAGTACCCCGGTTTGTCAAATGGCGAAGTACGTGCAGCACTCGCAAAATGCGGACTCACAACCGAACATATCACAAGTCAGATGATGGTACTTAGCGGTGGAGAAAATTCCAAAGTGCGCTTATGTAAATTGATGCTTAGGGAAGTAAACTGGTTAGTTTTAGACGAACCGACCAACCATCTTGACGTTGACGCTAAAGCAGAACTAAAGAAGGCCCTTAGGGAATTTAGCGGTACAATTCTTCTTGTGAGTCACGAACCGGATTTCTACGAAGATTGGGTTACAGAAATTTGGAATGTTGAAAACTGGACTACTAAGATTGTTTAGAATTCCATTTTAACAATTTGAATACTAGAAATCATTAAAAACAGCAGCGGAAAACATCTTTCGCTGCTGTTTTTAATTTTGTATCTAGCTGCCTATAATTCTAATTCATATTTGTATGGAAACTAACTTGAAAATTGTTTATATCGGATACCATCTTTATAGATAAAAATAAAAACGTTGAAAATGCTATTATTATAGCTAATATACTAATTTGAGTTATGGTTTTCCTTAAATCTCCTATTTGCTTTGCAGCACTCTTATTCTCAGCACCTATAGACCACATACCAATTGTTTTACCGCTGCTATCCTTAAGAGGCATATATCTCACAAAACTCTTTTTGTCTGCATTGGTAATCTCTCCGGCAAATTCCTTTCCCTGCTTCAAAACTGTTTCTACAATTTGTTTAGGCGCTTTAATTCCAATAGTCTTTGTTCCATCAGGGTTTACTAAATTCGTAGAAATGCTTGTATCTCCCAAGAAAACAGTTGAAAAATAGCCTTCATTATAACTAATTCTATCTAATATAACAGCGTCTTCATTAATTTGATTTTCACCTTTATACAGTTTATTTTCCTGAACTGACCAGCCTCCTTTATAAAAATCATCAATCAAGACATATCCCAACTTTGAACTAACATCCAACCTATCCTTTACGTTATTGTCTTGAATACTATTGACAACATTACCTATTGTGTAACCCTGTATAATAAACCAAATCGCAACGAATGTAAATATAAGTACTAGCGACATACTTAAAACTCTCTGTTGTGTCTTACTATTGCTTTTATTATTTCCAAGGAATGAAACCTTCAGTGTATCAATATCACTTAGAAACTTTTTAGAATAGAACATCAATATTAGGCAGCCTATAAGCCCACACAATAAGGAAATAATAACAATTGAAGCCCTCATTACCCTTATGTTCGCGCCTTTATTTACACCACTCATTTTAGGAACAGCAACAGACCACATTCCTATAATTTTTCCGCCCCTGTCTCTTAAAGATAAATAACTTACAGCGTATTTTTTACCAAGTATATTTGCTGTTTCTTCATAAGAATTTCCTCTTCCCAAAACACTTAAAACTACATCATTTGATACCTTTGTTCCTAAAACTCTTTTCCCATTCCTGTCCAATTCACTTGTAGCAACTCTTTCATCCGCATAATATATGCTTGCATAGGAAGATGTCTTCTCTTTAATTTCATCTAATACTTCAGAATTTTCACCTACCAGCTTATCCCCTTTGTACAACTTTCCGTCTTTCACATTCCATCCACCAGGATACCTGCTTTGCACCATATGAAGCCCTATTTTTGAAACGCTGTCAGCTTTTGCTGTTATGTTCTTATCTACTAGATCATTAACCCTACTATCCGTAACAAAATAGATGGTAGCTGTAAATAGTGCAATAAGTATGATGGATACCCTAAGAAGCTTTTCCTTTAACATAACCTTTCTTTTCACGCCATATCTCCCCCTTGTGTCGTTTTTTATATATTTAAAAAATTAATTCACCTAAAATAATTACTAAATAATACTACAACATTTAGCAAAATTTTTCAATGTTTTATTAAATTTGTAAACCGTTTAGAAATGTAATACGCCCTATACTAATAAGATTCAAGACTTAATCTATCTTAACTATAAGATAGTCAATTTTAAGTCAAAGCTACATTACTTTAAAAATATAAAATCCAATCTCCTTTTACAAGGCATAATAAACGCCCCTAAGATTTAACTCTTAGAGGCATTTGTGATAGTCCAAAAATATTACTTAATTTCTGCTTCAGGATAATTCTCCATAATAGAATTAAAATGTTTTGCAATAATCATAATATCTATCATATTTATAGCATTATCCTTGTTTAAGTCAAAGTCAGCATTAAATAGTTCATCCCCCTTTATTTTGTTGAATTTTGTAGCCACCTTAACTATATCAGCCATATTTATTGTTCCATCTTCGTCGATATCACCAATCCACATTTCAATTGGTTTTTCGGCTGTACCTACCATTATGTTTTCATTTTCATTCACTATCTCTATCTTGCGACTTAAGTAACCCTTTTTCTTTATGTTGACTGTATAAGAAATATTCTTTTCAATACCCTCTATAAAGAAGAAGCCTTCGCTATCTGTCAATGCAGATGATTTACCAACCACAGGAACCATCCCACCGGTTACTTCAACTTCAAATCCGCTCCAATCTTTTGGTGCATCTGCCGATAATATAGATCTTAGATAACCTGAAATTGAAATTTCCTCACTACCTATAATAGTATCTTCAAATTTACGTAAAACTGTAAAATCAATGTTATTTGAAGAATCGTTGTCTTGTGAGTCTGTTTCAACTTTTGCATAGATCAAAGGTATTTCTTTAAACATTTCGTTGTCTGGTTCGATATTAAAATAAACATTTTTGACAACTTGAGATGATAAATCATTTATAGTTTTTGAAGCAATAATATTTTTGAATTCAGCATCTGATGCTATAGTTAATGTAGCTTTTTTAATATTTGCATCCCCTGAATTTTTAATGCCAACAAATATAGTACCTTCCTCCTCTGAATACACCTCACTATAAATACTTGTAATTTCAGCATCAGTATATAGTACTTCCAAATTCGCAGCATTGTTTGAATTGTCTACGTCCCTTGCACCTTCAACAACTGCTTTGAGGTTAAACCCAGTATAATCAATTGGAACTGTCCATTCAAAATCTGTCAAAAGCTCAGCATCAGGTACTAAATTGGACCCTGTCAACTCTTTCTCCAAAACCAAATTTTCTCCGTCATATAAGGATACTTTAATATCCTCTACCGTCAAGTCTCCAGTATTTTTAACCAAAACCACCACTTTTGTTTCCTCACCTGGCAAAGGTTTTATTTCTTCAAAATATATACCATTATCCGGTATGGCCAAATCAGTTTTTCTTACATAAGTGGTAGAACTTAACGATGTGCTGTCCTTATAATATTCTTCGGTTTTTTCATCAAGCTTAAATATAGATTCATTATATACAACCATTATTTTATCTTCTAAACCTGCTAGTGTTATATCCATAGGTAATGCCATTGACTCCTTTACTATCTGAGTTCCAGGTGTCCAAGTAAAACTTTCGCTTTCGAAAGTACTTAAGTACATCCTCTTTTCTCCGCTTTGCACAGTTGTCCATAAAATAGCCGTTCCATTTTCGGTATTAGTTGCAGCTAGCTCTATTATATTTTCAGCCTGACTTGAGTTAATTATTATTTGAGGGTTGCCTGTTCTTTCAAGCCAAACCTCGTAAATCTTACCATCATTTTTCCACAAAGCCGTTGGTTTATTGTCTTTAAGCTCTATAACAGGATTGCTGTCTGAATAACTATTTTCCAAAAGCTGCTCGGGCTCTGACCATTTATAACCATCAAAGCAGCTCATATACAGCTTATTCAAGCCGTCAGTTAAAGCTGAAACATACACATAGTAGACCTTATCTTCAAACATGAACAAATCACTTTCTGACACATTTGAAGCTTTCTCTATAAATGTTTTTGGTTCAGACCAACCTTTTTCATCTTTGTATATGTAGTAAACACAATCCTGACTTTGAGAATCCCCTATTATTTTTTTATCAGCGTTATTAACCCATGTCACCATTACCTTGCCCTCTTTAGTTGCTACTTCCGGCAACTTATTTAAGCCTTCAGTCTTCTCTGATAATACAGCTTCCCAGCTATTTGTATTTTTATTGTAGCGTGATAAGGATATTCCCATTTTACCAACGATATTCTCAGTTATGTAATCAGCGGTCACCTCTGGTAAATCACCAATCTCCTCAGTCATATCAAGCCAAACTGCATATATATCTTCACCATCTGTTGCAAGTTTTGGCATTATATCAGCTGTACCATCGTCATCAATTTTTATAGGTTCAGACCATGTGCCATCTTTATAAACCGAAGACTGAACTGAAGTTCTGTTGTTTTCTGTTCTCTCACCATCATCCCCTATAAATACCATCATCAAATCTCCAAAACCATTGTCTATGGAGGCTATCTGCGCATCGGATTGAGGATAAGCATCCCTCAGTATTTCACCTTTGCCAATCCACTCCTGATTTTTTAGATAATCTCTTGGAGAACTTGAATATACTGTATCTTTTTCGGCTTCAATTGTTGGAGGTGCAAACATAGGAGTAGATGAATTTGCACTGAAGGAGACTGACTCTGCAGCATCTGGTTTACGTAATTCAAAGGTCTTGCTACCAAATTCATTTTCAATTTCAGGAAAGAACCATAGATAGCTATAGTCTGCTCCAACTGATATAGTTAAATTAACGCCACCTGATGGATATTCTATCTCCAATAGTCCCCTTTCCCATAAAGAACCTTCTAGCATTCCGCATAGCAGTTTTATCCCTACTCCGCCCGTTAATGAAAAGGATAATTTAGCCTGCTGGATATTCATTAATTGATCAATAATATCCGAAATAACTGCTGCTTCACTCCCACTATATCCATCTATTGGCACTTCATATCTATGCTCTGTTTGAATACCACCACCTAATTCAACTGACAAAACTAGCGCTGCTATTTTACCTGAAAATTTTACATCAGCAGGAATTTCTTTAGTAATTGTAAATATAATTTCACCACCAAAATCAATTACACACTTATTAAGATTCCAATTAGTAAGCCTGTCATCATATAAATATGTTAACTCGAATTCAACATTTAAATTGCCTTCCACATCAAAACCACTAGAGGAAATTATATCCTCTAATTCTGGTAATAACGCAAAAACGTTTCCATTAAGCCTTGTTGCACCTCCAGTAGTAATGGTCAACTTTCCATCATTTATATCATATTGTGATTCTATTGATGCCGCTGTAACGCCTCCATATAAATCGAAACCAGAAAGTGTTTCACTTGCTCCGTTAAAAGAAATTCCAGTTAATGTTTCTGTTAAGTCGAGAAAGTCTTTAAAATCCTCCAATCCATTTATAAAACTATGCCCATAATTATAAGCATTATTTAGTAATTCACTATAATCCCATTGCAAATCATCAAGTATACCCAACTCAGGTGCAACAAGTAATTTAGAATCAACATAATCAGAAGTATATGTACCATAATCCCCTGATATTTTTGCTGCAAAGAAAAACTTGTCTCCTGGCTGTATCGTTGATTTTGAAATCACAAAGTCACTACTGTCAGAACTCAACTCAGTTCTTTTCACGCCATTTTGTCCTATAATCTTACATACATAACTCTTAGTCCCTTTTTCATCCTTCATATCTGCTTCAATGTTGAATTCTATTGAATCCCCTTTAATAAGATTCCCAGGTAGTACTGATTTTGAATTTTGATGACTGTCTGAATAAATAGATGTAATCCCTTTTATCTCCGGTTTTATGCTCATGCTTAACTCATAGTGACTACCATTAGTTAAGAATCTTTTAAATTCAGTAACTGGAAACCCTTCTGCCTCAATCGTAATAATACCACGACTAAAATCAATATCTTCAAATCTAAAACCTCCATTTGAATTAGTCACCATTTCAGATTCACCTATTATTACTTTTGCCCCAATTATTGGTGTTCTTAAATCCGTGTTAATTACCTTACCGGATATTGTTCCAAATTCATCAAAGGGGAGTTCCTCTTCATCAATGATTTTAATAGATTGTACAGCTCTTACTTTTCTTTTTAACCCTTGAGTATCAACGATAATCTTTGTATTTAATACTCCTGATTCTCCTACAACTATGTCTTCAATACTCCCACCGTTTTGAGGCACATATATGTATTCACCCTTTGAGTCTGTGGATACCTGTTTCGGTTCTGTTTTATAAAGATTGTCGTATATTGTTATATTTACTATCTCTTTTACTTCCACTCCCTCTGCTATTCCCCTTAATGCTTTAATTTTCAAACGAGGCATAATATCATCTTTTTTATTCTTATCCTTGTAATCTCTCAATGTAATATCAGCTTTATACTCTCTTCCTGTAACAGGATCCATAACAAAAATTCCGGTTTTCAATCTCCCGAAAGTTCCGTATTCTACTGGTCTTATTTCTATTGGTATATTCCATCCATTTAATGCTTCTGCACTATATTTTCTTAACAACAAATTTACGTTATCCTTAACCTCATAAAGTTCGGGTTCTATGGAAAACTCGTTCCACAGTATTTCTCCAGGTTCTAATACTGACATGGATGTATTCACAATTGACATACCTTCTGTTGTCTTGTACCTTCTCAAGAAGGTTGAGTCCTTCATATTTATTGAAGGTAAATTTATTTCAGAATTCTTTCCATTTAAAAATCCAACCCTATAAAGCAGTATATCGCCACTGTACTTAGCTCTTTCAACTTCAACGCATACCTTAAGCCCTTTACTGCTTTCAACCAATATAGGATTTGTAGCTTTGAAATTTGCCGAAATCTCCTCATTAAAGGTTTCAATCAGCCCCTTAAAATCAGCCGACAAGTCATATTTCCCAACACGGTCACCACGTACAACCCAATTAAAAAGCTTTGTTTCCTTAGAAGGAATAGTTCCAATATCTACTGTTTCTGTATTTCCACCAACAAGAGTCAAGCCTTCTGGTAAATTCAATTTCAAA
>CAYXPB010000042.1:0-873 GCA_964466645.1 uncultured Acetivibrio sp.
ATCTATAAATAACAGTATATCTCTGCCAATATATATATTTACATTATATTAACATAACACGAGTTAAAACACAATAAACCTTTAAAATTAACGAAAAAACTTAACTAGCCTTCCCCATCATTGTATATACTCTCTTTCAATACACAGACTTCGGGCAAATTTCTATATTTACCTCTAAAATCAAGCCCATAGCCTACAACAAATTTGTCAGGTATAGTTATGCCATTATACTCTAAAGGCACTTCCACCTGACGCCTTGACGGCTTATCAAGAGCAGTACATACCTTTACATCGACAGGTCCTCTGTCCTCAAACAAATCCTTGAGATATCTCAACGTAAGCCCCGTATCTACAAGGTCTTCAACTATAAGTACATGCTTATGACTTATATCTATATCTATATCCTTAATTATTCTGACAACTCCTGAAGACTTAGTTGAATTGCCATAACTTGATACTGAAATAAAATCCATTTCTATAGGAATGGTTATATACCGTATGAGATCAGAAAAGAATACTACTCCTCCCTTTAAGACTCCAATTAACACCAGCTCTTTACCCTCATAATCACCAGATATCCTTTTTCCAAGTTCTCTTACCTTTTCCTCTAGCAACTCTTTGGTGACCAAAACTTCTTGAATATCCCCTAACATATGGTTCCTCCCATTCTTAAGTATCCTGCAGATTGGATTTATAACTTAACTTTAATACTCTTTTAGTATTTTCAGTTACTTTAAATTTATCACTTGTTTTGTACCCAATAATCCAGATAATTTCACGTTCATTAGCAACTAAAGGGATATTATCTCTTATTTCCCTTGGTATTTTATTATCAATAAAGTACTCTTTTAGCTTTTTTGTACCATTGGAATT
>CAYXPB010000042.1:883-24371 GCA_964466645.1 uncultured Acetivibrio sp.
AAAAAATCTCCTTCTTTTCTCTTCCTTATATTTATTCCCTCACACAATTTATCATAATCAAAAACCTGAATTAAAGAGTTGGCTTTTATCAATTTATAGTCGCTAACCGTATAATCAGATATAACCTTAGCTTCAACTAAATGCTTCCCATCTCCTATTTCCGTATGTCCTGGTATATTTAAAAATACTTCAAAATCAAAAGACTCTGGCTGTATTTGGTTTTTATAAAACCTTATGCTTTCATAAGTTCTTCCTATCTTAATTCCGGGAAGATCAACTCTAGAACCAACTCTCCCGACATTTATCATATCTAAAACGCTTTCAATGTGTACACTTTCAATTCCCTTAACATTTCCTCTTACTTCCTGAATTGCCTTCCTTATAACTCTTCTCTTTAGCGCAATATGCATGCTTTTAAGTTTCCCTAATAAAAGCTCGACTTCTTCATTTTCTTTTTTTAAAACGGCATTAAAATATGACTTTTTAGCTTTACTGTCAATAAAATCTATGTCGTCCTTTAATAATCTGTTCATTCTATCAATGCTCTTTACTAGGTTAGAATCAAAAAGCTTATCAATATTAGGAATAACACCTAATCTGATCTTGTTCCTTGCATATATACTTTCAAGATTAGAGCTGTCAGTAACGGTATCTAATTTTTTCTCGAGTATATAAGCATCTATTTCGCTTCTTTCAGTGCCTAAAAGCGGCCTAACAACACGTCCCCGGATGTAATCCATTCCTTTAAGTCCATCAAGCCCTGTTCCTCGGATAATATTCATAAGAACAGTTTCTGCCTGATCATTTTTGTTATGAGCCACTGCAATTTTATCAGCCCCTACGCTGTCAGCAACCATTCCAAAATTTTTGTATCTTTCTTCTCGACCTGCCTCTTCTAAAGAAATTCCCTTTTCTTTGGAAACTTTATTTATATCTACATGAATAGACTTAAATTCAATATTTAAACCTTTACAGAGTTTTTTTACAAACTCTTCATCCCGATTGGACTCACTACCCCTGAGCATATGATTTATATGAACCACTACTAGTTTTAAATTTAAATCCTCTTTCAGGCTCGATAGGATATGAAGCAAGCATACTGAATCATGGCCTCCCGATACACCTACCACTATGCTATCGCCTTTTTTTATTATTCCATTTTTCTCAATTGTTTTCAAAACTCTCGTTATCATAATTATTATACCCATATGCCATTTCTAAAAATAACTTAGGTGTTTCAAAAAAATTCATTAGTCAATGTATATAGTTTCAACCCAATAAAATCAGCTTTTTTGAAACACCCATTGACCAGTTATTTTTTAGGAATCACCTTATACAATAATAAAACTCAAAGCCACTCACAGATACTTAAATGCTTCTAAACACAGGAACATTATTTTGCTGCGCAAAAAGCAAATTAAACTTTTTACCACTATGTACATTATACTATTCCCTGAATTTCTCCAAATTAGCAAACTTGGTGTATTGCCCAAGCCATGCGAGCTCAACTGTACCTGTAGATCCAGCCCTGTGCTTGGCAATAATGGCCTCTGCAACATTCTTTTTTTCTGTATCAGGATTGTAATAATCGTCCCTGTACAGAAACATAACTATATCAGCATCTTGCTCAATTGCTCCCGATTCTCTAAGGTCACTAAGTATTGGCCTGTGATCTTGCCTTTGTTCCGGAGCACGGCTAAGCTGCGAAAGTGTAATTACAGGAACACTAATTTCCTTCGCAAGAATTTTTAACGATCTTGAAATTTCAGATATTTCCTGCTGACGGTTATCAGATTTTCCACCCTTACCTTGCATAAGCTGAAGATAATCAATAACTACAAGGCCAAGATTTTTTTCAATCTTTAATCTCCTGCATTTTGCTCTAATCTCCATCATGGTTGTACCTGGTGTATCATCAATATATATGGGTGCCTCGGATAAAGGCCCTAAAGCTCTTGCGACCTTTTGCCAGTCACTATCTTCTAGTTTACCAGTTCTCATTCTTTGGCTGTCAACCATTGCTTCAGCGGCCAACATTCTATTTACCAACTGTTCTCTAGACATCTCAAGACTAAATATAGCTACTGGAACTCTAGCGTGTATAGCAGCATACTGGGCAATATTAAGCGCAAAAGCGGTCTTACCCATTGCAGGCCTTGCTGCAATAAGAATCAGGTCAGAATTATGGAGACCGGCCGTCTTATAATCTAAATCTGCAAATCCGGTGGGAATACCCGTAATATTGCCCTTACTGTTATATAGTTCTTCGAGCCTGTTAAAGGTATCCACCAAAACATCTTTAATGGGAACAAACCCTTGGGTATTCCTGTCCTGCAACAGATCAAATATGCCTTTTTCTGCCTTGTCCAATACATATGCAACCTCTTCTGAAGCTTCATAGCCCATATTTACTATCCTTGACGAAACCTTGATCAGATTTCTTAAAATAGCCTTTTCCTCAACTATTTTTGCATAGTGCTTGGCATTTGCAGTTGTAGGTACTACATTAGCAAGATTGGTAAGGTATTCAAGGCCTCCCACACTATCTAATGTTCCTCTTAATTTAAGTCGTTCAGCTACAGTAATAAGATCTATAGGTTCTGCTTTTTCATAAAGATCTATGATTGCCTCAAATATTTCCTTATGGTCATCCCTGTAAAAGTCCTGACTTTTAACTATTTCTGTTACATTTGTCAGCACTTCTTTATCAAGAAGTATTGCACCTAAAACAGATTGCTCCGCCTCTACATTCTGAGGCGGTATTCTACCTATTGAACCTATATCCATATTTACATCTTACTCCTGTTCAACTTTTATTGAGAGCTTCCCCAACACTCCAGGGTAAAGCTTGACTTCTGCCTCAAATGAGCCTAATGCCTTTAAAGCATCAGGCATACTGATTTTCTTTTTATCTATGTCAAGTTTATGATCCTTCAATAACTTATCCGCAACATCCTTGCTTGTTATTGAACCGAAAAGTTTTCCGCTTTCTCCTGCCTTGGTTTTGAACACAACATTTATAGCTTTTAGTTTTTCAGCCAAATCCTTTGCCTGCTGCAGTTCCTTTTCCTTTTTGTTCTTTTCGGCTTCTTTCTTAGTATTCATAACATTTATGTTCGAAGAGCTTGCTTCAACTGCTAGCCCCCTAGGGATCAAAAAGTTCCTTGCATAACCGTCACTAACATCCACCATGCTTTCCTTTTTTCCTAGTCCCTTTACATCTGCTTTTAAAATTAGCTTCATTTGTATCTCTCCTTCTATAATAGATTAGGTTTCCTCTTTTTTATAATCTTCCATATATTCCATTATGGCATTCTTTAGCTTTTCTTTGACCTCTTCTAAGGATGCACCTTGTAACTGAGCTCCAGCAACCGTCATATGACCTCCACCGCCCAGCTTCTCCAATATCATCTGTACATTCAAATCACCTGATGACCTACCGCTAATAGCAATACCACCATTAACAATACTCATTACAAAAGCTGCTGTCACACCCGTTAGATTTACTAGCTGATCTGCAGCCTGAGCAGATATTAAAGTACAATTCTTAGCGATTGGAGAACAGACCGAAACTGCAATACTTTCCATAAAAATTTCCGCGTCTTTAACTGTATTAGACACATTAACATAAGTATCTATATCGTTCTGAAATAACTGCTTGACCGTCACAGTGTCAACACCCTGCCTTCTCAAAAAGGCCGCTGCTTCAAAAGTCCTGACACCAGTTTTGAAGGTAAAGTTTTTAGTATCCACCACAATTCCGGCATATAAAGCTTCTGCTTCTATTGGCTTTAATTTTATTTTTTCCTCAACATACTGTAAAATCTCTGTTACAAGCTCACAGGTAGAAGAAGCGTAGGTCTCGTGATATGTAAGAACTGCTTCCTGCAAATAATCTGCCCCCCTCCTATGATGATCGATTACTACAATTTGATCGGTATATCTTATCAAATCTGGTGCTTCGGTATATTTAGGCCTGTGAGTATCTACAATTATGAGCAAAGTATTTTTGTTTACCTTATCTAAAGCATCTGTAGTAGCTATAAAAATATTTTCATACTCATTGCTTTTTTCAATTTTTGAAACAAACTTATCTATTGTTGGGTTTGAACTATTTAGTACAATATATACTTCCTTGTTACGGTTCTTTGCCACCCTGTAAATACCTATTGCTGCACCAAGACAATCAATATCGCAATTCTGATGTCCCATTATCATAACATTTGACGCTTGGTCAATCAACTCTCTTAAGGCATATGCAATAACTCTTGCCTTAACTCTTGTCCTCTTTTCAAGTTCCCTAGACTTACCTCCGTAGAAAGTAAAATCCTTGCTGTCCTTTATAACAACCTGATCTCCTCCTCTACCTAATGCGATATCTATAGAGGCACTTGCATATTTGAAGTTATCCCAAAGAGAATTACCATTTAATCCAAATCCAATGCTAAGTGTCACGGGAATTTTATTACCATGGTTAATTTCCTTTACACTATCTAAAATATCAAATTTTTTATCTTCAAAGTCCTTCATATGTTTGTATGCAAAAATAATCAGGTATCGATCTCTTTCATACTTTTTTACAATACCACCGGTATTTTTCATCCACTGACTTACTTTTGTATCAATTTCAGCAAGCGTTTGAGGCCTTTTAGCATCTTCAGTATTTTGAATCAAATCGTCATAATTGTCGATAACAATAAGCCCTATAGTTACTTTTTCTTCAATATACTTCTTTTTCATATTTACAAGTTCGGTATTGTCAATAAAGTATAAAAGAATTATAAATCCATCCTCATCAATTTTCCTATCTACTTTTACAAAATTCCCTAATACAGTGAAATTTCTATTTTCTATGGCAATTTCTTTTGAGAAATTATTCTGTTCATTTTCAATATTATTAGGCGCTAGCTCTTTCACAAAAGAGTGAATTGTTTTCTCTAAAAGCTCTACACCTCCGAAAATTTCCTTCGAAGATGAATTATACCAAATTATTGTTCCATCAACCTCTACCACCACTAGTGGCATTGGAAAATTTAGCAATGTATCTTTAGTTGCTCTATCTATATTAAGAGTAAGGTTTTCTATGTATCGAGTAATTTCCTTGCGCCTTACGTAATTAGATCTATAATTATAATACACCAGAAAAATAAATATTACAAAGCCAGGCATGGCAATTCGATAATCCAAAAAAGCTATTACAACTAAAAGGATAAATATTGCCCATAGATAAAAACCCGCTTTTGGAATAAAAATTCCTGAATGCTTTTTACTATCCATAATGCTTTCTCCCTATATAGGTATCTTTGGTCTATTTATTATTTTTTATCCTTGAACTGTTTAAGTGCCTTGAGAGTTCGGATAAATCACCATAATACTTTTCCACATCATGGTTTTCAATCAAACCAAGTTTAACCTTATTCTCAATTTTTAGTTCGATTGAGTTATAGCTTATGCCTAAACGTCTACCTAACAAATAGCATATCAAAATTATATTTGACAAAGTATCTGAAACTGATTCATGCACCTCTTCCTTAGCGCCATTTACCAAAACCCTAAAGAGGTTTGCCACATCTGTCAGCATCTCACTTTTAAGCCATTCAATTATCTTTATATTCCTAGTTATGTCAATCTCTTTGTCGAATAAAGCCATAAAACCACTCCATTAGTATTATTAATAACAAACAACATGTGCCATACATTATAACACTAATAGTTTTTGAAATGTGAAATTTCCCAAAAAACATTACAATGCTCTTACAACAAACTCGGGATAAGAGCCTAAGAACTTATAAAAAGATGCTTTTCTTTGCACCATCGTTAGTGCATCTCGTACATCTTCATCCTCTACATGGCCTTTTAAATCTACGAAAAATATGTATTTTCCAAGTCCATCCTTTGCAGGTCTTGATTCGATTCTAGTCATATTTATATCCCAGAGGCTGAATATATCCAATACCCTATAGAGACTTCCAGGCTTATCTTCTGTTGAAAACACTATTGAAGTCTTATTCATTACAGCTTTATTAGCCGGGGTTTTTGACAGCACTACAAAACGTGTGAAGTTATTTCTACTATCTTGAATTCCCTCAGCAATAATCTCTAGTCCATACACCTCTGCCGCAGTAGTGGAACCTATTGCAGCCATATTAAAGTCACACTCGGCAATCTCTCTTGCAGCTTCTGCAGTACTATATGTGAACCTTATCTCCGCGCCATTAAAATTACTTTCTAGATAATTTCTACATTGTCCTATCGGCTGTGGATGAGAAAGAATATGTTTTATGCTTTCTATATTTGTACCTTTTCTCACTAAAAGGTTTTGCTTAACCTCAATGGCTATCTCTGCTTTTACCTTAAGATCAACATCAGTTGCAAGTGTGTCAAGTGTCGCACTCACTGCTCCTTCTAGTGAATTCTCAATGGGGACAATTCCCTCATCGATCTCATCCTTATTTACTGCGTATATAATCTCTGCAAATGTATTATATGCACATTCAACAAAATCCTTCTCAGCTTTTTTGTACTCAAGGAGTGCCTCCTGTGAAAAAGTACCTTTAGGTCCTAAAAATCCGATTCTTAACATATACATCCCCTTTGTTAAAGTATCAAAACATTATATATATAATACCATTACTTTTTAAAACTTTAAACAGTATTTAAAATTTGAGGGGGGTGTATAAGTATATTTTAATAGTGAAGCTTCAAAAAAAATTCGTCTTGTGCTCAGCTTTGAATTACTTTAGTTACGATCAAGTTTGTGGTGGGGAGTGCCTATTGTTTTAGTGTCAAACGACTCCATTACGTGACCTTCGCATAGAATCTGTAGGATGCCTTTCGGCAGACAGATGAGCGATATTTTGCTACACAAAAATCGTACCTCAGCTTGATAATTTTCGCCGCGTCTATGGGACCTCCTGTCCCGAGACGCTAAAACAGGCTTACACTTTAATTAGGTTTGTTTTTTCTTTGGTTTATTGTTAGGACTTTTTTAATATAGAAATATGTATTTTATAGGTATTATGGGCTGCAACAAAATGAAATGTCATAAAGTATATTCCGAAAATTTCAAGCAATTTATTAAAAGTATGACGTCTACCAAGTCTTATATACTTCATTGCCACTCATGTCAATATAGCCCATCTTGCCAGACTTCCACACTTTTGCCAATCCATTTTTAAAGGATTCGGCATTTGAAAAGATAGGCTCTATTAGCCATTTCCCTGTTATATCTACATAGCCGTATACATTGTCATAACTTCCCTTTACTTTTTTTCCGACAACGGCAAAACCTTCACTAAAATCCTTGTAATCATCATATTCGGGTTCAACTATTATATCCATATTTTCATTTATAAATCCATATTTATTGTCTTTTTTTATAGCAGCCCTTTGCTCATAAAAACCATATAAGTTTGTGTAGTACATATTCGTTTCTTTAATCACTGTACCTTCAGTATTTATGTAATAATATTTATTATCCCTTTTTACAAGTGCTAGGCCCTTATTAAACTTTTTTGCTTCCTCATATGTAGGCTTTATTGCAAAAACACCTTGTTTGTTAATATAACCCCATTTTCCATCTTTATAGACTGGTGCAAGTCCCTCGCTAAAGTGATCAGCATTTTCAAATACATAATCTATAATTTGTTCTCCTTTACTGTTTAGGTATCCCCATTTCCCGTTATCGTCCTGCACTAAAATATAGTCCTCCAACACCCAAAGTCTGCTTTCAAATTTGGGCTCAACAACCACCTTTCCGTTAGTGTCTATCATACCCCAACTATTATTCACTTTTATATCGCTTAAGGAATTCTTAAATCCTGTTACATGATCAAAAATAGGTTTGATTTTTAGATTTCCCTCAATATCTATGAATCCCCATTTGCCATCCATCTTAACGGCAGCGAGTCCCTCTGAAAAGTTATTTATTTCTTCAAACTCAAGTTTATCAGTCTCTTTACCGTTTTTAAGATTTATTCTCCACTTTTGTGTCTTATAAGCAACAAGGTCATTACCAAGATATTTACAATCCAAATAAATGGGTTGCAAAATAAATTGCCCACCCTTATTCATTAATCCAAAACCTTTACTGGTCTTCACTTTTGCCAATCCATCAACAAAATCCTCTGCATATTCAAAACAGAGGGAAATAATAACTTCCCCCTTTGAATTCATATAACCGTATTTTGAGCTCTTATAATCGATAAATACAAAATAACTCTGTGTAGTATCGTCACTATTTATTACAATTTTATCGCTTTTCTTAAACCCATTTAAGTTGCAACCTCCAAACAGAACAAGCATACAAAAAGCAGCAAATATTATTTTATATCTTCCCATTTATCCTCCAAAAAATGCACTAGTCAAATAAGTTTCCAATACCATTCAAAGCACCATTTATTCCTTCTTCTATAGCTTCACCTGCATCATTAACCCTATCCACTATATCATTTATCCCCTCTTCAATGGCTTCACCTGCATCGTTAACCCTATCCACTATATCATTTATTCCTTCTTCAATGGCTTCACCTGCATCATTAATCTTGTCTGACGACCATTCGATGAGTTCATTTATCTCATTGTCCAAGCTTTCAACTATTTCGGGTATTGAGGGCAAGTTTTCCTTTGCTTTATCTACAATTGTATCAACCATATTAACTGTTATTAGTGAAATAAGTTCTATGTCTCTACCAAAACCAGGATCATCTTCAACAAAAGTATATGTATAGAAATCATCCTTATCTGGTACAATAAACGGCGGTATGTATATTGTAGGTATCCGGAAGGGATTAATTATTTTACCTACATCCAGAACTTTCTGCCAGCTGCCATGGTCATTTATGTAGCTATTTATGCCTACCTGAACCTGTTCACTATCACCCTCGTTGTCTCCCCATCCACCATCTCTCAAAGATTCAAGGTATTTTTCCAGAGGATCACTATCTAAGAACGGATTGTTTTTATCGCTTAAATATTGTGCAAACCCTCCAGCGCCTTTAAGCACAGCCTGACCTAACGCTCCTGTCCCAAACACCTCTGCACCGAGATATCCATACAAAAAATTACCCGTAAAATCTCCTTCATAAGCTTCACCGTTATATCTCCATGGAAGATTCCATATACTTACCTCTCTATTCTCACCGTTTATGCTAATATCTATTGTTCTGCTGTTCTTAACATCTAGCGCTCCACCAGGTTTTACAATCTCGTACCACCAGGTAAAATCGTATCTATGCTCCCTAAATATGGGTGTCAATTCTTCAACCATACTATCTAATATCTCTTTTATATCCGTATCACTTACATTACCATCATATCTTTCCGCAAGCATTTGCTCGTATTCGTCTAGGACTTCATCTATCTGAGCAAGCTCTGCCTCAGTAGGTTTTTGACCGCCCGGTAAGAATTCTAACACCTCACTTACCATGCCACCCTCTTCTATTGTACCTTGTGTGTCATCTTCGCTGTTATCCTTTTTGGTATTATCATACAAGTCTTTCTCACCAAAAACATCTGTTTTTTTTGCTAAGATCTTTCCGTTTAATATATTAAGATTATTTTTGACAGCCTTTTCAGAGCCCTCATAGTCTCTTATTGCCGTATCAAA
This sequence comes from uncultured Acetivibrio sp., assembly GCA_964466645.1. Classification (GTDB taxonomy): domain Bacteria; phylum Bacillota; class Clostridia; order Acetivibrionales; family Acetivibrionaceae; genus Acetivibrio. The sequence goes on from CAYXPB010000042.1 coordinate 10,491, forward strand.
AAATCTGGTCGTCCTATAAAGCCTGTTTCCCTCTTCCTCTAATTGAGTAAAAAGGTCATTTAAACCGTTATTTATATCACTACGGTAACGTATATCCCCATCGAGTGAATTCTTTATTACCCTCAAATTGCTGGTAATCTTCTCCATATCGCCAGTTAGCTTATTAATCCTTATCCTACTATCTTTCAAAACAGACATCTTTACTGAAATATTCGGCATTAACCTCACCTCTTTCTTAACCACATTCACATACTCTATTGACACTATTATATACGGATACAATATATCACTGCAACAATAAATAATGATGGACGCATATTCTAAAATCCCACCGAATTCCTCTACCCAATGTCTATTGAACTCATTTTTTATGTACGGCCATTTTAAAAATTAATTTAGGTGATTCCAAATAAATAACTGGTCAATGGGTGTTTCAAAAAAGCTGATTTTAATAGGTTGGAACTATAAATATTGACTAACGAATTTTTTTGAAACACCTTAAACACTATTTAAATTTTAAATTCAACATACTTTAATTCTATATTACCCTAGTATATACTAAAATTATGTTAATTACAATTTCTCATCGGAGGTAATAAGAGTATGTGGTTCAATCATAAATTTTTCAAGTACGGAACTGGTATACTTCTCACTTTGCTTATAATATTTATGTTTGGTAAAATCGACTTTTTTCTTTTACCCTTTAGAAAACTAGTAGCAGCTATATTTGCACCAATCCTTGCATCGGTTATACTCTATTATATTTTAAGGCCTGTTGTTAGACTTCTCCAAAAAATCAGGATACCAAAAACCATTTCTATTGTTCTTGCCTTTGCACTTTCAATAATTCTCATAGTTGTAATCGGTACAAATATCGGTGTTATAGTAGTTCAGCAATTTAATTCTCTTATGAATCTTTTATATAAAAACTTTGATATTTCAATATTCTCAAATAGTACTTTTTTAGATAATAGCATTATACAATCCTTGCCTCTAGAAGAGCTAAAAGAAAAAGGTCTCCAGCTTTTAGACACCTTAATGAATAATTCAAAAAACTTCTTTATGGGTGTTGTCTCCACCGTCACAAATATAAGCACAGTAATTTTAATGATTCCCTTTATACTTTTCTATTTCCTTAAAGATGATGAAGAATTCAGCAAAAAATTGATAGCACACCTACCTAAAAAGTATGCCGCTGATGCCCAAAAGGTATTAAGAGATATAGACAAAGCACTTTCTTCCTACCTTGTAGGACAAATGACCGTTGCTTTAGCTGACGGTATTCTTATGTATTTCGGTTACTTAATAATTGGAATAAAATATCCTCTTATCTTGTCTGTTTTTGTAACAATTACTGCAATAATTCCCTTCTTTGGCCCATACATTGGTATTATTCCTGCTATTTTTGTCGCACTTACCATGAATCCGTGGATGGCTTTAAAGGTTTTCCTCTTACAAACAATAGTACAACAGATAGATGGAAATTTTATAGCGCCACAGATTATGAAACAAAAACTTAACGTACATCCTGTTACCGTTATTCTGCTCCTTATGATAGGGTCTGCTTTATATGGTTTTGTAGGTCTATTGATAATAGTACCCGTTTATGCAGCTTTAACAGTGACAATAAAAAACGCTTACAGAATTTATAGAACAGAGAGATTAAATCGTAGTAGGTTAAAGCCTAATGAGTAATTTAAATTCTAAATTAGACATTAAAAAATACCGGAGCTAAAGTTATTTAGGTAATTCCAAAAAAATATCTGGTCAATGGGTGTTTCAAAGAAGCTGATTTACACTTTTTGCACTGCAAAATAATGTTCCTCTGTTTGAAAGCTTTTAAGCTTTCATGATTGGGTCAGATCTATATATATTGACTAATAATTTTTTTGAAACACTATAACTTCGCCCCGGTTATATAAACCACCATTATAAGGAACATTATTCGCCAAAAGCTTTAATGTATATCTCCTCAAGTTCCTTAACCAATGGTAATCTAGGGTTGGCATTGGTACATTGATCTTCAAAAGCTTTATCTGCAAGCATTGGAACCTTTGCTAGGAATTCCTTCTTATTAACCTTGCACTCAGCAATTGTCATCGGTATATTGACTTCCTTCATTAAATCTCTTATTGCCTTAACCAAGCTTTTTACACCCTCCTCCACAGTAGAAGCTGGCAGGTCTAAAGCTTTTGCTATCTCTGCGTATCTCTTATCCGCAATAAAGGTCTCATATTTCGGGAAGGATACAAATTTGCTCGGTTTTGAAGCATTATATTCTATTACATAGGGCAAAAGCACTGCATTTGCTCTACCGTGAGGAATATGGAACTCGCCACCTAACTTGTGAGCAAGACTGTGGTTTATACCTAAAAATGCGTTTGTAAAAGCCATACCGGCTATACATGAAGCATTGTGCATTTTTTCTCTTGCTAATTTATCATTTCCATTCTTATATGCTTTAGGCAAATACTCAAAAGCTAACTGTATAGCTTTAATCGCAAGTCCATCTGTAAAGTCTGAAGCAAGCACTGATACATAAGCTTCTATCGCATGGGTCAAAACATCCATACCGGTGTCCGCCGTAACCGCTGGAGGAACTGTCATAACAAATTCAGGATCAATAATAGCAACATCCGGTGTAAGTTCATAGTCAGCAAGAGGGTACTTCGTATTATTTGTCTTGTCGGTAATTACTGCAAAGGATGTTACTTCCGAACCTGTCCCTGAAGTAGTGGGTATTGCGACAAACTTAGATTTCTTGCCGAGTTTAGGGAACTTGAATATTCTCTTCCTTATATCCATAAATTTAAGTCTTAAGGCATCGAAATCAGTTTCGGGATTTTCATAATAGAGCCACATTCCCTTCGCCGCATCAATTGCTGAACCCCCGCCTAATGCTATAATAACATCGGGCTGGAATTTGTTCATCATGTCACAGCCTCTCATTACCGTATCAACAGAAGGGTCAGGCTCAACTTCCGAGAATATCTCACAGTGTACATAGTCATGTCTCTTTCTTAAATAATACAAAATTCTATTAACATAACCTAATTTAATCATGTAAGGGTCTGTAACAATAAATGCTCTTGTTATATTAGGCATCTTCTCAAGGTATTGAGTTGAATCGAATTGGAAGTATATCTTTTCAGGAATTTTGAACCATTGCATATTCACTCTTCTCCTCGCCACTCTCTTTTTGTTTATTAAATTGACAGCTGAAACGTTTGCTGTAGTGGAGTTTTTTCCAAAAGATCCACAGCCTAGTGTTAGAGACGGCATATTTGTATTGTAAATATCTCCGATTGCACCATGAGTAGAAGGAGAATTAATAATAAGCCTTCCTGCCTTAATTCTTGTTGCAAATTCATCTATTACTTTCTCATCTTCAGAGTGAATTACAGCAGAGTGTCCAAGACCACCAAACTCAACCATTTCTTCGGCAACCTTTATTCCTTGTTCCCACCCGTCTACAATATAATATGCAAGTATAGGACTGAGTTTTTCCCTCGAGAGAGGGTACTTTGGCCCAACTCCTTTGAGCTTTGCAATCAAAATCTTAGTATCTACAGGCACTTCAAAACCTGCCAACTTTGCAATCTTGTAAGGCGGCTGACCCACAACTTGTGGATTCATAGCACATTTTAGTTCATCAATTGCAGTTTTCTCAAGTTTTTTAGTCTCTTCTTCATTTAAGAAATAACAATTATTTTCCTTCATAAACTTTTCAAACTCTTTACTAATATCCTTGTCAACTATAACAGCCTGCTCCGATGCACATATCATCCCGTTGTCAAAGGTCTTTGACATTATAAGATCGGTGGCTGCTCTTTTTACGTCAACAGTCTTCTCTATATAGCATGGAACATTACCAGGTCCAACACCAAGAGCAGGTTTACCCGTACTGTACGCGGACTGAACCATTCCTGCACCGCCTGTCGCAAGAACCATCGCCACTTTAGGATGATTCATAAGCTGCTGAGTTGCTTCAATGGATGGCTGCTCAATCCATTGAATACAATTTTCCGGAGCTCCGGCACTAATTGCAGCATCCCTTACAATTCTTGCAGCTTCTGCACTACACTTTTGGGCTGAGGGGTGAAATGCAAATATAATAGGATTTCTTGTCTTTATAGCAATTAAAGATTTAAACATGGTAGTTGATGTAGGATTGGTAACAGGAGTAACCGCGGCAACAATTCCCACAGGTTCCGCTACTTCAACATAATCTTCAAATTCATTCTCACTAATTACTCCAACAGTTTTATCATATTTTATGCTGTGATACACGTATTCTGTTGCGAACATATTCTTAATAGTCTTGTCTTCATATATACCCTTATCGGTCTCTTCAATAGCCATCTTAGCAAGTTTCATATGTTCATCTAGCCCTGCCATAGCCATTTCCTTAACTATGTTGTCTATCTTATCTTGGTCAAACCCCATAAATTCATCTAGTGCAGCTTGTGCTTTATCCACTAGTTTTTCAATTTCCTTTTTAGCATCAACTGCCTTGTCCTTTTCTTTAACAGCTTCTTTCATAATCATAACCTCCTAGATATACTTCTTTGTTTTAAACTAACTATTTAACACTACGAAGTTTGTTATTTTTTTAACACACTTGGCCAAAAATAATACACTCCTAAGAGAGTATTTATTGTTTCAGCTTTATTTCGTTAATTATTTAACAATTTCATTGTAAGGCATTGTTATATTTTTGTCAATCTCCTTTTTGAAAATTTTTAATTTAAGGATAAAGCTTCGTGATTTTGCTGCGACCTAAATTTGATAAAGACTTGATATTAATCCCTTGTAATGATAATATATTAAATAATTCAGTTTTGGTACTTCCTAAAAACAACTGGTCAATTGCCATAATAAAAATTCGATTTGCTATTTCTGGAGGCAAAGACTTCCATAATTGGCCTTTTGACCTAAATGTTGTAGGAGTTATTTTAGAAATAGCCTTATCCAAATGATTTTTTATATTATGTACGATCTTAATTAAAAAAATATAATGATTTTTTGTAAATTTCCGATAATAAAATATGTACCTTAGTTACATCCTATTATTATGCACTATTTTAAATACATTTGCAGGGTGGTGATCAAGTGTCCTTAGAAATAATAAAATCTATAAAACTAACCGAAGATGAAGCTGAAGAGCTACAAAAGCAGTCTTTTGATGATTCTCGTCAAATACTTTCTGAAGCTAGCAATCAGTCCTATAAACTTCAGGAGCAGGCCATAGAAGATGCCGAAAAAGAGGCAAAAGAAATCATTTTGAAGGCTGAAAAACTTGCAAAGAAAGAAATCAATGAATTGCAAGTGGAAGTTGACAAGGAATGTGAAGAGATTAAGAATAATGCACGTAAAAAACTTGAGAAGGCAGTAGGAATAATAATGAGAAGGGTTGTGAATATTAATGGCAATAGTTAAAATGAACAAACTTTCTCTAATAGGCCTCGAAACAGATAAAGAAAAACTGCTCGACTCCCTTATGAATATGGGAGTAGTGGACATTTCAGAAAACGCAGAAAAATTGTCTTCTGACGAATGGAAAGGTTTAGTTATTCAGGATGGAAATAGTGAAGAAGTTGCATTACTTGATGATCGGATTAGCAATGTTAAATGGTCTATAAGCTATTTATCGAAATATAATGTCAAAAAGAAGGGGTTATTCTCGTTTAGAAGATCCATAAACACAAATGAATATAACATTGTAATTCAAAATGCAGATAAGCTAAATTCTATTTTAGAAGACATTGCTCGATATGATGAAATATTAGCAAATTTAAAGGCCGAAAAAAACAAGTATACAAATCTCATTTTAAGCCTTAAGCCATGGGAGCAATTAACAATTCCTCTTAACGAAACTTCAACTTTGACAACCACCATATTAATTGGAGTTTTGCCCCTATCAGCTAAGACGGATAATTTGAGGGAAGACTTCAAAAATGAAGCTACCGAGAATTATTTTGAGGTTATAAACAAGGATGATCAACACCACTATATTCTTGTCATCTATCACAACTCATGCGAAGAAAATGTCATTAATGTGTTGAAACAATATAGTTTCTCAAAAGTAGCTTTTAGGGAACTTAGCGGTTCTGCTAGAAGTAATATCTCTAATGCCGAAAAAAATATTGAACGCATAGATAAAGAATATGAAGAGATAGAAAAGAAAATTGCTGACTTTGCTGAGTATAGGGAAGATCTTGAAATTCTTCATGATCATCTGCTTATTGAGAGGGACAGAAAAAAGATACTTTACAGCTTGGTTAAGACTAATAGAACCTTTTATCTTGAAGGTTGGGTTCCTACAGAACTAAGCGAAAAGGTTAAGGAGCATATAAACGGAAAAACTGAATGTCTTTTGGAAATCAGTGAACCTGATAAGGATGAAGAGCATCCAATCCTGCTCAGAAACCCAAAATTAATTCAACCCTTTGAAGCAATAACTGAAATGTACAGTTTGCCAAGTTCAAAAGACGTAGATCCAAATCCTGTTATGGCTCCTTTTTACTTCTTCTTTTTCGGAATGATGGTAAGCGATGCCGCATATGGTTTGATACTTTCTTTAATTACTGGAATAATGCTTAAAAAGTACAAGCTTGAAGGAACTATGGCAAAGATGATAAAATTAATATTCCTCTGCGGTATATCAACCTTCTTTTGGGGTGCCTTATTTGGCGGATGGTTTGGTGATATTGTTTCAGTTTTATCTGGTGGGAAAGTATCTATTAACCCTATATGGTTCAATCCTCTTGATAACCCAATGAAATTGCTTATTTGGTCTATGCTATTTGGAGGAATTCACCTGTTTGCCGGCATGGGAATAAAAGCTTATATGCTTATAAAGGAAGGAAAACCATGGGATGCATTATTCGACATAGGTTCATGGTATGTTGCACTCATAGGTATAGCACTTCTTTTCTTAGGCGGAACAGCTTCACAAATAGGTAAATATATGGCAATAATTGGTGCCGCAATGCTTATATTAACTCAAGGCAGAAGCAATAAGAATATCATAAAGAGACTACTTTCAGGTGTACTGAGCCTATACAATATAACAGGCTACTTAAGTGATGTTCTTTCATATTCAAGGCTTTTGGCCTTAGGTCTTGGAACAGGGGTTATAGCTTCTGTTATAAACATATTGTCTACACTGTTCGGTTTTAATGTTTTTGGTATAATTGTGTTGGTAATAGTCTTTATTGTAGGTCATACCTTCAATATAGCGATCAATGCTCTTGGTGCTTATGTGCATTCAAGCCGTCTGCAATATGTAGAATTTTTCGGTAAGTTTTATGAGGGTGGAGGCAAACGTTTTGAACCCTTTAAAAAGAATACACAATATATTAATTTAAATGACAAGGAGGCAATTTGATATGAACGATTGGATATCTAATTTATTTAGCGGTAATTTTCTTGCATTAGCAGGTGCTGCATTGGCTGTAATTCTAGCAGGTATGGGTTCTGCAAAAAGTGTTGGATTCGTTGGTGAAGCTGCTGCAGGTCTAATAACCGAAGATCCTAAGAAATTCGGTCAGGCATTACTTTTGCAAGCACTTCCTGGTACACAGGGTATATATGGTCTGCTTACAGCTTTTGTCATCCTAAACAGAGTAGGTATAGTAGGAGGAAACTACGTAGAGTTAACGTTCCAACAAGGTTTCCTCTTCTTTGCAGCTTCACTTCCAATAGCTATTGTAGGTTACTTCTCAGCTATTTCTCAAGGTAGAGCTGCTGCTGCCGGAGTTGGCATTATAGCAAAAAGACCTGAGGAATTGGCAAAAGGTATCATGTTTGCAGCCATGGTTGAAACCTATGCGGTTTTAGCACTACTAGCATCTATATTGATGGTAATGGGAATCAAATTATAATAAGGGAGTGTCCCAAAAATGTCTGGAGCAGAAAAGATACGAGCCAAAATCCTTGAAGAAGCTCGCCTTCTTGCAGAAGCAAACATTAAACAGGCTCAAGAAGAAGCTGCAAGTTTAATTAGCACTGCCTCAAAGGATGCACAGGCCAAAAGAAAACAAATAATTGAAAAAGCTGAGCTTGAAGCTGTAGAAGTCAAGAAAAGACTCCTTGCTATGGCAGAACTTGAAGCAAGAAAACAAAAACTCATGGCAAAACAGAATGTTGTGGATGAAGCTTTCGAACTGACCTTGACAAAACTCAACAGTCTTCCTGATACTGAGTATCAAAGTATTCTTGTTGAAATGATTTCAAACTCTGTAGAAACTGGAGAGGAAGAAATAGTCTTATCTTTAAAAGATAAGCAAAGATTGCCTCCGAGCTTTATAGAAGATTTAAATAAAAAACTTTCACAAAAGGGGTTTACCGCTACTCCAAAGCTTTCGCAAGAAACAAGAAATATAAGCGGCGGATTTATTTTAAAATCCGGAGACATTGAACTCAATAACTCTTTTGAGTCAATAATAAGGATGAACCGTGATGATATAGAATCTGAAGTAATAAAGTGTCTGTTTTAGGGACAACTAAAAGTTTAGTTCCTACTTTAGAACAATGAAAGATTACAACCCAAGAATTATTAGTATTATATTAGGAAGGAGGGAATTTGATTGTCAAAGGACAAAAAAGGAAATGATTCACAATATGCCTATTCTACTGGAAGAATACGTGCCATTGAACGAAAGCTTTTAGATAAGGGTAAACTTGACAGAATGGTAGAGGCTAAATCTCCGGAAGAAGTATTAAAGGTTCTTCAAGAAGCTGATTACGGAAGCTTGAACTCTGATTCCACAAATATATATGAATATGAGAAACTGCTTGGCGAAGAATATAAAAAAGTATATAATCTTCTGAAAGAAATAGCTCCGGAACCCAATGTTTTTGATTTATTCCTGATATCTAACGACTATCATAACACAAAGGTACTTTTGAAGTCAGAGTTTTCAGGACAAGATTATAAAGGTCTCCTTATAGAATCAGGTTCCATCCCATCAGATGAGCTGAAGACAATGATCCGTGATAGAAATATGTCTAATATGCCAACTATCATGAAAAATGCTGTAGAAGAGTGTATTGAAACCTACAATAAAACCTTTGATCCACAGGTTATTGACATAATTCTCGACAAGGCCAGTTTTAAGCAAATGAAAGATACTTCTACAAAATCCGGGTATAAATTTATCAATGATCTTGTGACACTAATAATTGACCTTGCCAATATAAAAGTCTTCCTTAGAGTGAAGGCATTAAAAAAGAATTTGGATTTTCTCCAAAACGTTCTTATTCCTGAAGGCGGTATTAGCAATAAGCTTTATGCTGATAATCTTGACAATACTTTAGATAGCTTTATTGATGCCTTGCAGCCTACATCATTAGGTGCATTTTTGAAAGAAGGAATTGAGAATTTCAAAACCACCGGTACCTTGACCAAATTCGAAAAGCTATCCGATAACCTTATTTTGAATTATGTAAAAAAATCAAAATATGTTACTTTCGGTATCGAGCCTCTTGTAGGATATTTGATGGCAAAGGAAACCGAAATTAAAAATGCTCGAATTATAATTGTAAGTAAAATCAACAATATTTCTAATGAAGTAATTAGGGAAAGGCTGAGAGAAGCATATGTATAAGATAGGAGTTATCGGCGATAAAGATAGTATTCTTGGTTTTAAGGCAGTCGGTATGTCTGTATTCCCTGTAAATACTCCTTCCGAAGCACAAGAAATATTGGAGAAAATAGCCGAAGAAGAGTATGCGGTCATATACGTGACAGAGCATATCGCTAAGGATATTGTAAAAACAATTGACCAATACAATGAAAGAAGGTTTCCTGCTATAATACCAATACCTGGCAATCAAGGATCTTTAGGTATCGGTATGAGCGGTGTTAAAAAGAGCGTTGAACGTGCAGTTGGTGCAGATATTTTATTTAGAGATGAGTAAGTCATATAGCAAAACTGCAGATAAATTTTGTTGAAAGAAGGGATAAAGTTTGAGCCAGGGAACAATCGTAAAAGTCTCAGGGCCACTGGTAATAGCCGAAGGCATGAGAAACTGCAATATGTTTGATGTGGTTCGCGTAAGCGATCAACACCTTATCGGTGAAATAATCGAAATGCATGGTGATAAAGCATCAATACAGGTATACGAAGAAACTGCAGGCTTAGGTCCAGGCGAACCCGTAGTATCGACCGGAGCTCCTCTTAGTGTTGAACTTGGACCTGGTCTTATAGAAACAATATTTGACGGAATACAAAGACCCCTTGTTGCAATCCGTAAAATGGTTGGAAGCAATATAACAAGGGGAATTAACGTAACTTCATTGGATAGAAAAAAGGAATGGAAATTTGAGCCTACTGTTGAAAAAGGATTAAAGGTTACTGCCGGAGATATTATCGGTACAGTTCAAGAAACAGTAGTTATAGAGCACAAAATCATGATTCCTTACGGAATAAGCGGTGTTATCACCGAAATTACTGCTGGAAATTTTACTATTGAGGATACAGTAGCCAAAGTAAAAAAAGACAATGGTGAAATAGTAAATATCCAGATGATGCAAAAATGGCCAGTACGTAAGGGCCGACCTTATAAGGAAAAACTTTCTCCTTTAGAGCCTCTTGTTACCGGGCAAAGAGTTATTGATACTCTCTTTCCCTTAGCTAAAGGCGGGGTTGCCGCAGTACCTGGTCCTTTTGGAAGCGGTAAAACTGTTGTACAGCACCAACTTGCAAAATGGGCAGATGCCGAAATAGTTGTATATATAGGCTGCGGTGAGCGTGGTAATGAAATGACGGATGTTCTCATGGAATTCCCTGAATTAAAAGACCCGAGAACAGGTGAATCCCTTATGAAGAGGACTGTGCTTATAGCAAACACTTCCGATATGCCAGTTGCTGCTAGAGAAGCTTCTATTTATACCGGAATTACAATTGCTGAATACTTTAGAGACATGGGGTACAGTGTAGCCCTAATGGCAGACTCAACATCAAGATGGGCAGAAGCTTTAAGAGAGATGTCCGGTCGTCTTGAAGAAATGCCCGGTGAAGAAGGTTACCCTGCTTATCTAGGCTCAAGGCTGTCACAGTTCTATGAAAGAGCTGGTAGAGTTATAAGTCTTGGAACTAATGGAAGGGAAGGTGCTCTTACAGCAATCGGAGCAGTATCTCCTCCAGGAGGAGATATTTCCGAACCGGTTACTCAGGCTACTCTTAGAATAGTTAAGGTTTTCTGGGGCCTAGATGCAAGTCTTGCCTATAGACGACACTTTCCTGCAATAAACTGGCTGCTTAGTTATTCACTATACTTAGACAGGCTTGATAAATGGATAAACGAGAACGTAGCACGGGATTGGAACAGCCTAAGATCTGATGCAATGAAACTTTTGCAGGAAGAATCGGAATTGGAAGAGATAGTTAGACTTGTTGGTGTCGATGCACTCTCCCATAGTGACAGGCTTACCCTTGAAGCTGCAAAGTCAATCCGTGAGGACTATCTTCACCAAAACGCCTTCCACGAAATTGATACCTTTACCTCACTTAATAAGCAACATAGAATGCTGAAACTTATTATGGGCTTCTACTATAAAGGAAAGAAAGCTCTTGATGCCGGTGCTTCTATTAAAGCAATTTTTGATTTACCGGTAAGAGAGCGAATTGGAAGATCAAAATATACTCCTGAAGATCAGGTTAATACAGTGTTCTATGAGATCGAAACACAGCTGAACGATCAAGTAGATGCACTCACTTCAAAGGAGGTGGCAAAATAATGCTTAAAGAGTATAGAACTATTTCTGAAGTAGCCGGTCCTTTGATGCTGATAAAACAAGTTGAAGGAGTTAAATACGGAGAACTTGGAGAGATTGAACTATCGAGTGGTGAAATAAGACGTTGCAGAGTATTGGAAGTTAACGGTGACAATGCTCTTGTACAGCTTTTTGAAAGTTCTGCCGGTATAAACGTTGCAGAAAGTAAAGTAAGATTTCTAGGAAGGGGTCTAGAACTTCCCGTATCAATGGATATGCTCGGAAGAGTATTCAGCGGTCTTGGAAGGCCTGTTGACGGCGGTCCGAATATCATTCCCGATGACCGTTTGGATATGAATGGTATTCCAATGAATCCTGCTGCTAGAAACTATCCCTCTGAATTCATTCAGACAGGAGTTTCAGCTATTGATGGACTTAATACACTTGTACGTGGTCAAAAATTACCTATATTCTCAGGCTCTGGTCTGCCTCATGCACAATTAGCTGCACAGATAGCAAGACAGGCAAAAGTTCTTGGAACAGACAGTAAATTTGCCGTTGTATTTGCTGCCATAGGTATAACCTTTGAAGAAGCAGACTTCTTTATATCCGACTTTAAGCGTACCGGTGCTATAGACCGTACCGTACTATTTATAAACCTTGCCAACGACCCTGCTATAGAGCGTATAGCAACTCCCCGTATGGCTCTTACAGCTGCAGAATACCTTGCCTTCGAGAAAGATATGCACGTGCTTGTAATCCTCACGGATATAACAAACTATGCTGAGGCGCTGCGTGAAGTATCGGCAGCAAGAAAAGAAGTTCCGGGAAGAAGAGGTTATCCAGGTTACCTCTATACCGACCTTGCCACTCTATATGAAAGAGCAGGAAGAAAGATTGATAATGAAGGCAGTATAACCTTAATACCTATACTGACAATGCCTGAGGATGATAAAACCCATCCTATTCCTGACCTTACAGGTTATATAACCGAAGGCCAGATAATTCTTGGAAGAGAACTACACAGAAAAGCAATCACTCCACCTATAGATGTTCTTCCTTCCCTATCTCGTCTTAAAGATAAGGGTATAGGTAAAGGCAAAACAAGGGAAGACCATGCCGATACAATGAATCAGTTGTTTGCGGCCTATGCAAGAGGTAAGGAAGCAAAAGAACTTGCTGTAATCTTAGGTGATGCTGCATTATCTGATGTTGATAAGCTTTATGCCAAATTTGCAGATGCTTTTGAAAAGGAATATGTTTCTCAAGGCTTTGACGAGGATAGAACCATACAACAAACTCTTGATATAGGCTGGAAGCTTCTAGCTATTTTACCTAGAAGTGAACTTAAGCGTATAAGGGATGAATTCCTTGACAAGTATCTAGTAAAAGCTTAAAAAATAATATGTAACATCCGCGCCTTTAAACATTGAACTAATATTTTATATAAGGCCCTTTCAAAAAATAACCTATACAATATTTAAGTCACAAAGCCCACCAAATCAGATTTTTTGAAATGGAAATTGACTAGTTATTTTTTTGGAATCACCTAATATGAGTTCAATAAACAGATTTACATGATTTCTCGAAAGAAATGAATTTAGAGTATTCTAGAGAAACATGTAGAAGGAGAGAATTGTTATGGCACTTATGCGAGTTAACCCAACCAGAATGGAGCTCACTCGTCTTAAAAAAAGATTGAAAGTTGCCCGAAGAGGCCATAAGCTTTTAAAAGATAAACGGGACGAATTAATGAAGAAATTCCTTGAACTGGTCAGGAAAAACAAGGAGCTCCGTGAAAAGGTTGAGGAAATGTTGATGACAGTACACAAGAATTTCCTTATAGCAAGAGCTGTTATGTCGTCGGAAAGCCTTGAGGCTGCCCTTATGTTTCCAAAACAAAGTGTGTCACTTGAGGTATCAACAAGAAATGTAATGAGCGTTGATGTCCCTGTTCTTGAGTATAAGACCTCAAGCCCAGATGACACCGATATATACCCATACGGCCTTGCATCTACATCAGCCGAGCTAGATGGTGCAATAGGTACACTATCAGAGGTTCTTCCATACATTCTAGAGCTTGCTCAAATGGAGAAATCGGCACAGCTGCTTGCTGAGGAAATAGAAAAGACTAGAAGAAGGGTTAACGCCCTTGAATA
>CAYXPB010000043.1:0-21450 GCA_964466645.1 uncultured Acetivibrio sp.
TAAGGTGTAAAAAATTATTTATCGAAAAGTGTAAAAAGGTACTTGACATTCACATTTGTATTATTCGGCTGGTGCTTTCGAGTTGTTTGATTATGTATTTGGAACTTTAAACAGAGCAAAAAGTATTATGACATTGGAAAATACTGAAATTGTGTCTCCGTTTTCGGTCTCATTTGATACTACTGCACTTAAAAAGTATGATGTAATAAAAACACTTTCTGAGTTGAAAAAAGAGGGTATAACTTTAATTAATTATTTATATAGTGTTGACTCTTCGGATAGTGTTGCGGTAATGCAAAACAAAAATAAAGATGAGTATAATTTGAATTATTCGATGAAGTATTTTGATTTGGTTGAAAGTGACAATGTTATACCTTTATTATACATTGAGAAGGATTCATTTAAGGGTGTAAGGATAAAAATATCCCATTCGTACGCAATAGATTATGATGAATCGTGTATACCTGTATATGCAGGATCGTCCTACAAAAAGTATTTTACTATAGGAGACATAATTAATGGTGATTCGGGTAGAAAATATCAGATTACTGGATTTCTAGATAATAACAGTTATATGTTTAATACTAATACTGGTTCACAAGCAGTAGGTAATACTAATAAACTAAATAGTTTTTTTATGTACAATTCATCTGAACAAAGGGATAAAATAATTTCAGTTTTAGGTGAAAAAGGTATTAAGACTACGCCAATTGAAATACAACTTAAGCAATTTACAGTATCAAATTATAAAGCTGTCTCATATAAAATATTTAATGGTTAAAGATTAAAGCTTACTGAACAAAGTAAATAATTCAAGTGATTGTTAAGAAATGAAAAACAATGCAAATAGAGAATAATACATATCGAAATGCAAGTTTGGGAAATAAGAGTTGCAAAAATAATATAAAATCATGAAAAACTATTGAAATCAAACAAGCCTTTATGCTATAATTTAAACATCAAATCAAATTGCCTTTTGAAGGATGATGGTTTGATTTTTGAAGCTTTACCGAAGATGCCATGTGAGGCATAGAGGAAAAATGCCAAGACGTACTCAATGGAGAGTTAAAATCTTACGTGTACGTCTTTTTTGTTACTTTTTTGTCACACCGTACGAAGAAAGTACAATTGTGAAAGACCTAAATTGCAAAACTAGTGATAAGATAAATGGACTGATAATAAAAGTTTTGTACCTATACTAACCAATCTGTTTCAATCTGTTATAATGAGATATAATAAAACGGTGATTTGTAAATTGATTCCATTTAAGCTTGTATTTTCGATCGTATGAAAGGAGCGTATATAATGCCAAAGTATAATAAGGAAAATATTTTGAAGATTGTAAAGGAACAGGATGTTAAATTTATTCGCCTACAGTTTACTGATATTTTTGGAATGCTAAAGAATGTTGCAATTACAGCAGAACAGCTTGAAAAGGCTCTTGACAATAAGTGCATGTTTGATGGGTCTTCGATAGAGGGTTTCGTAAGAATAGAAGAATCGGATATGTATCTACGACCAGATCCGGACACTTTTATGATTATTCCTTGGAGGCCTCAAGCCGGTAAAGTTGCCAGATTAATATGTGATGTGTATAATCCTGATGGAACTCCTTTTGAGGGCGATCCGAGGTATGTACTCAAGAGGGCATTGAAAAAAGCCCATGATATGGGATATGACATATTCAATGTGGGTCCGGAGTGCGAATTCTTTTTATTCCTCACTGACAGTGAAGGGAAGCCTACTACAGTGACTCATGATAATGCAGGTTACTTCGATTTAGGACCGGTAGATTTAGGCGAAAATGCAAGAAGAGATATGTGTCTTGTTCTTGAAGATATGGGATTTGAAATAGAGGCCTCCCACCATGAAGTTGCACCAGGACAACATGAGATTGATTTTAAATACGGAGAAGCACTCTCTACAGCAGATAGTATAATGACTTTCAAGATGGTGGTTAAAACTATTGCTCAGAGAAATGGACTGCATGCAACTTTTATGCCTAAGCCGATTTTCGGAATAAATGGTTCTGGTATGCACACAAACACATCACTGTTTAAAGACGGCAAAAACGCTTTTTTTGATGAAAATAATTCTTTACAGCTAAGTCAGGAAGCTTATTGGTTTATTGGCGGATTGCTCAAAAACATGAAATCTATAGCAGCAATAACAAATCCTATTGTCAATTCATATAAGCGTTTGGTGCCTGGTTATGAAGCGCCTGTATACCTTGCATGGTCTGCAAGGAACCGTAGTCCGTTGATTAGGATTCCTGCAGCTAGGGGTGAAGCTACAAGAGTAGAATTAAGATGTCCAGATCCTGCATGCAACCCATATTTAGCAATCGCAGCAGTATTATCTGCCGGACTTGACGGTATAGAGAATAAAATTGAGCCACCGCCTTCAACCGACAAGAACATATTTGAGATGACTGAAGAACAAAGGCTTAAAGAAGGGATAGAAGCTATACCGGGAAGTTTGAAGGAAGCAGTTGAGGAGATGAAGAAAAGCGAGTTTGTGAGACAGGTTCTAGGTGAACACGTCTTTGAAAAATATATAGAAGCTAAGAATGAAGAGTGGAATGAATATAGAACTAGAGTCACCAAGTGGGAAGTAGACCAGTATTTAACCAAATACTAAGATAGGTTTATCGTAGCGGAATTTAATGCTTTAATTTTAAGTAAACGGTGCGATATTACTGGCTAAACTACTGCATAGGAGGTGCAGTTATGGAATCGGCAAGGATACTGGTGGCTATGAATAATGTGAGCTCGGCAAACAAGCTGAGAGCTGTTCTAAATGCAGTCGGATACCAGGTTATTGATCAAGTAGATAATACAAATGATGCCTTAAGAAAACTAATTAACTTAAGACCGGACCTTGCTGTCATGGAATATGACTTATCGCCGCAAAACAGTATTGAGATTGCTAAAATTGCAATTGAAGATAAATTATGCGACGTAATTCTTATAGCAAGTAATGAGCAGAAAGGATCCCTTGAGTATTTAAAAGCTGAATACGATCTTGTAGTTGTTGCCAAACCTTTGCATAAGGAAACTTTTCTTAATACAGTTGACCTTGTGATAAAAAATAGAAAAAAAGTATTGGTGTTGCAGAAAAAAATAGAGGACCTTGAGGAAACTATCGAAACAAGGAAAGAAGTAGAACAGGCAAAAGGTCATTTAATGAAGAACTTGAATCTGACGGAGGAAGAGGCATTTAGGATGATTCAAAAACAGAGTATGAACCGAGGTATCAAAATGAAGGAAATAGCTAAAGCAATTAATCTGACCTATAATTTGTAAAGTATATTCAGGCTTTTGAAAGGGCCTAAACTAATTTTATAATCTGAGGATAGTATATTAACAATGGCGTTATGCACTTAAAAAGGGTGCATAGCGCCTTATTTATTTAAGGAGGGTGTTTTATGAATGTTGAAATGGCAATTGATACTTTATGGGTGCTTCTTGCATCGATGCTTGTCTTTTTTATGAACCTTGGCTTCGCAACAGTAGAAGCGGGATTTGCGCGGTCAAAAAACTGCGTAAACATTTTATCTAAGAACTTTATTGTGTTTGAAGTATCATCTTTGGGATTTCTTTTATTGGGATGGGGCCTTATGTTTGGAGGAGATAATCCTTTTATAGGTACGCAATATAACGGGATTGAATTGTTTTATGAGGACTAGAAATATAAAGGTGGCTATTGTATCAGCAATACGCCATCTTTTGCTTGAGTATAGGAATTTATACAGACACTAACTGTTTTGGGGCAAAAAAAGCCCCGTGACATTCCATTTTAGACGGGTGAATGTTACGGGATATTAGGGGAGTAATTTTAAATTGTTCAAGTACTGTATCGAACTAATATAAAAAATACTTTAGTGTTTTTTGAAAAAAAATAAAAAAATTTTTAAATGTGGGTTATTGATTTGACATAATGAGTTAAAATCCAAAAAATGTTAGTTAAAAAATAAATGTGATAATCAAAATTGGAAATAAAAGTTCCTACAACCATAAAATAATAAGTATTTCCCAAAAGGCTAAAATTTATACTATAAAAACAATAGAAAAAGTTGGTATACATAAAACAGAAAAAGTTGAATGTAAAAATAACAGAGTTATCCACATGTGAAGTTAGCTAAAATAAGTTATTCACAGAATTGTCCACATTATCCACAGGTTTTATATGCACAAAACAAATGTTTTGTGAAATAAATGTGGGAAATGTGTGGAAAATTTTTAGCTTGAATTTTTTATATTGATAGTTAAAATAAGAAGGATTTGTCAATTGAGTGTCGAATTAATACTCTTACCAGTATTTTTACCCTTTTGACTTTTCATATTACATCAACCGGTTCGGGAAGTATAAAAACTATGGAGGTGTGAATTTATTTGACTTTGAATTGTTAGACTAGTGTTTTTTTGGGTAAAAATATAATGAAGTATTTTTTAGACAAGCATACAAATTCAAAATGTATATGCTTGTTACAGACAGAAAGGGGCTGTGGCTTATATGAGATTTATAGTTGCCGGAAAGAACATTAATGTGACTGAAGCTTTAAAGGAAAAGGCAATAAAAAAAGTGGGAAAGCTTGAAAAGTTTTTTAGTTCTAATACTGAAGCACACATCACTATGAGTGTACAAAAGAACAGACAAATAATTGAAGTGACTATACCTTTTAAAGGTGGGCTTCTTAGGGCGCAAGAAGAAAATGAAGATATGTATGCTTCGATTGACAAAGTTGTGGATAGTCTCGAAGGTCAAATAAGAAGAAATAAGACTAAAATTTCAAAGAAATACCATGAAAGTGGTTTGAAATTTGAAAATGTTAATTTTGAAGATCATGAAGATGAAGCAGAAGAATTTAAAGTTGTTCGTTCTAAAAAGTTTCCAATAAAGCCTATGACTATTGAGGAAGCAATTTTACAAATGAATATGTTAGGACATGAGTTTTTTATGTTTTCGAATGCCGATACAATGAAGGCAAATGTAGTATATCGCAGAAAAGACGGTAATTATGGTTTGATTGAGCCGGATATCTAATAGATCGATATCGAAATAATTTGTAAATATATATTTGTAATATGTATGTGTTTTGACTATAATATTAAATGCTGGGATTTAAATCCCAGCATTTAATATTATAAAAAACTACAAGCAAAGTTAAGAGAGGTTTGTACTATGGATTTATTGAAAGGCCTTAATGATGAACAGCAGAAAGCGGTATTGCATGTGGATGGACCGCTATTGATATTAGCAGGTGCAGGAAGTGGAAAGACTAGAGTTCTCACAAATAGGATTGCCTATCTTATTCAGGAAAAAGGAGTTTATCCCTCAAGTATATTGGCAATAACCTTTACTAATAAGGCAGCTAGAGAGATGCGTGAAAGAATTGATCGTTTAATAGAAAATGTGAGTGATAACATTTGGGTGAGTACTTTCCATTCGATGTGTGTAAGAATATTGAGGAGAGATATTGAAAAGATTGACTATGACAGAAGTTTTGTTATATTTGATTACACAGATCAGCAGACTGTTGTAAAGGACTGTTTAAAGGAATTAAACCTAAATGAAAAGAATTTTGCTCCAAAATCTGTACTCGGAGATATAGGAAGGGCCAAGGATGAACTAATTGACCCTAATACGTTTGCTAGGATGAATGCAGCGGATTTTAGAATGTCCAAGGTAGCAAAAATATATGAATTGTATCAAAAGAAGCTAAAGCAAAACAATGCTTTGGATTTTGACGATATAATAATGTTGACCATTAAGCTTTTTTCCAGTAATCCCGAAGTGTTGGATTATTATCAGCGAAAATTCAAATATGTACTTGTGGATGAGTATCAAGATACTAATACCGCACAGTATTCACTTGTAAGCATGCTTTCACAAAGAAGCAGGAACCTATGTGTTGTTGGTGACGATGACCAGTCCATTTACGGATGGAGAGGTGCGAATATACGCAATATTTTAGATTTTGAAAAGGAGTTTAAGGACTGTAAAACTATTAAACTCGAACAGAACTACAGATCAACACAGACTATTCTTGATGCAGCAAACTGCGTCATTAAAAATAATTTTGGTAGGAAAAACAAGAGCCTTTGGACTGAAAATAAAGGTGGAGACAAACTCAAACATTGTCAATGTTCAAATGAGCATGAAGAGGCATATTTTATTGCAAGTGAAATAAAGAAACTTAGTACTACTAAGGACATGCAGTATAAGGACTTTGCTATTTTGTACAGAATAAATGCAATGTCCCGTGTAGTGGAAGAAATGCTTATGAAGGAAGGGATAGCCTATAAAATCTTTGGTGGGTTGAAGTTCTATGACCGCAAAGAGATTAAGGACCTTTTGGCATATCTACGTTTGATTCAGAATCCTGCCGATAATATCTCTCTTAAGAGATGTATCAACGAGCCTAAGAGAGGTATTGGTGCAACTACTTTAGAGACAGCTGAACGTATTGCCAATAGTAAAGGTGTAAGTATTTTTGCGATTATATCCTCCGCTTCAGAAATACCTGATCTAGGTAGGGCGGCAGCAAAGCTTGAAGGTTTTGTGGCTATGATATCAAGGCTACGTGTTTTAAAGGAAGCAATGAAGGTATCGGAATTGATACAGGAAGTTATAGAACAGTCAGGTATACAGAAAAGCTATGAGGAAGAGGATACTCTTGAGGCTCAGGCAAGAATTGAAAATATAAAGGAATTATTATCGGTTGCCTTAGAGTTTGAGCAAAAGAATGAGGAGCAGAGTCTTGAAGATTTTCTTGCTAATGTGTCGCTTGTTGCTGATATTGACAATATGGACGAGAACAGCGATTATGTAGCGCTTATGACTTTACACAGTGCAAAAGGACTTGAATTCCCAGTTGTATTCATGGTGGGAATGGAAGAGGGCGTTTTCCCAGGTTATCGGTCAATTGCTGATGAAAGTGAACTAGAGGAAGAACGCAGGCTGTGCTATGTTGGTATCACTAGAGCAAAGCAGAACCTATATTTGACAAATACATTTACCAGGACCTTGTTTGGTAATACTACATATAATAAGATGTCGAGATTCCTAAAGGAGATTCCGCCTGAATTGGTGGAGGGTAATGAAAAGAAGGAACCTGTGACTTCAAGAACTGCTGCAAGCAAAAATATGAGTGGCTCAGGGACAGGAAATAGCGGTGCTATCCCCAGCTTTAGAACTGCGACCTTTACTGATGTAAGCAAGCCTAAGGCAACAGCTTCAAATTACAGTGTTGGAGACCAGGTTGAACACAAGAAATTTGGATCAGGTATTATAACAAAGATTGAAAAGGAAAAAGATGATTTCATGCTGGAGATTCACTTTAAAGGTTCGGGTATGAAGCGATTGATGGCAGCCTTTGCAAACTTATCAAAAATAGGATAGAAACTTTTGACTAACCCCTTAGTCCTTATTGGATTTGGGGGTTTTATATAATTCTACGTTTATAAAAAGGTTTGTAATATGTATATTGTTTGCTTCTGTTCTATATACTAATATAACATTCGCTAAATCTTTGTGTAGTTAATTAATGTATGTTATAAGTCTATATTTATTAATAATCGGGGGATATAGACATGGCTGCTAACAAAAGATATACCAATATAGTATTAAGTATAGAAAACATCTTGAAAAACTGTCAAAATCACAAGACGAAGAGTACCGGATCACCCTTCTCACAATAATACATTTTAAATAATATAATTAATAATAGCCGTAGGGGGGAGATGGTTGTTTTTAACCACTCCTCTAGTTTTTGTTTGAAAGGTGACAATATATGATATTTCTAAAGGATAGATTTAAATTAGTAAAAGCTGTTTTGTTTCTTTACATATTTATAGTAATACTTATAACTCAATTTCCTTTTAAATTAAAATATGCCGTAGGTTTTAAGGAAATTAAGTATAATCTTATACCGTTTAATTTTTTGTTCGTTAGGTACAAAGCCCTTCAAGAAGTAGTTTCTTCAGGTTATGACGTAAAGAATTATCTTACACCTACTTTAAAAATGATAATCGAAAGTTTCGGATATAATATTATTTTATTTATACCTTTTGGCTTTCTTATGCCAATCATTTATAAGCAGCATTTCACCTTTAAAAAGGCTGTTATTTCAAGCCTTCTCTTCTCGCTTTGTATAGAAATAGTACAATTAGTTATTATGTCAATAGCAACTGCACCGAGGGTTTTTGATGTGGACGATATACTTGCAAATGTTATTGGGGGTTCTGCTGGCTATTTTTTATATTTTTGCATTGGAAAACTAAAATTATTATCTCAAACTTCGAGTTAAATAAATGTTTGAGAAAATTTGAAAGTTCCTCTGTTAATATAAGTGGGTTCGCCGCAAGCAACCACATATATTAACGAAGGAGCTAACAAAAATGGTTGTTTGTACTACAGTTTTCGAAGCTTTAATTTCGAAGGTTTTTATCAATGAACATTTAGACTATTAAAGAAATATAGAGTATGCTACCAAAAAGTTAGCGAAGGAAAATTGCTATGCCAACATTCCCATTGCCTTTTGTTGAAACGTTTATCTTTTATGAATTCATACTGGGCAAACACGAAAATAACATCCATTTTAATAATGCCACAGAATTTTTGATTATTAAAAAAAGATTGGAACAAAATATTAATATGCTCAGTCTAATTAGTATAAACGTTAAGAACTCTAAAAAGGGTAAAGAATAAATGTTTGGAGGGGTATTTATGAAAAGGTTATTATTAGTTTTTATGGCGATGGTGCTTTTAGCTACCAATATGTCTGTTATGGCAGGAGCAAAGGCTGAAAAAGAGCCAAAAACCGGTGAAAAGGTTGAGTTTGAGGATATCTCAAATCACTGGGCAAAGGATGTAATTATTAAAATGTCCAATAAGGCTTTGATTAAAGGGGTCGGTAATGGCAAGTTTTTGCCGAATGAAAAGATGAAGAGGTCTGAGTTCGCAGCGGCACTGTACAAGACCCTTGGTATCGAAATAAACTATATTAAAGCTCCTGACATTAATGAGTTTTTTGATGATGTAAAGAATGATGACTGGTTTGCATCTCAATTGTATGACCTTGCAGTATTGAACATTATTGATGACAGGGGTAAATTCAGACCTGAGGCTCAAATAACACGTGAAGAGATGGTTAACTACATAATTAACGGATACAACTACAAGCTTAATACAGTAATTGATGAATTGGAGGATTACACAGACTTTTCCGATGACAAAAACATCGATAAAAAGTATAGGAAGGCTGTTAAGAAGGCAACAAAGCTTGGATTTATTAGGGGTAAGGGAAAGAACCTATTTGATCCAAAAGGGATTACAACAAGGGCTGAGGCTTTGGTTGTATTGGAAAAACTGTTAGTTAATTTGGAAGCTATTAAAGATGAAGTTAAAGAGAATAAAGAAATGAAAGTAGTTGTTGAACCAGGTTATGAAATGAGCGACAAAGCATTTAAGATGAAGCTGAAGGTTACAAATAATACTGATAAGAACATAACAATAAACCACACATCAGGACAGAAGTTTGATTTCAAACTGTTGGATGAAAACAAAGAAATCCTTTATACCTGGTCAATGGACAAGATGTTTATAATGATGCTTACAAATACGGTGATAGAAGCAGGTAAAAGCATTGAGTTCAGTGACGAATTGGTCATGGAAAGCTTCAAAGATGTAATTAGCAAGGCAAAATATTTACAAGGTTTCATTGCAGGTTCGTCAAGTGATTTCAAAATAAATAATGAAGGTTATGAAATAAAAATTAGGTAGTCGATATTAGAAAAAGGGGCTCATTGTAATAATGAGTCTCTTTTTCTGTTTGATGATATATACATCTTAAATAGATAAAAATGGTATAATAGAATTGACATTATAGTAATTTTCAAGAGTAGTGAAATTTGGAGGAATTTATTTAATGACTTTAATTAGAGGTAGATATCTGAGAATATTTGTAACATTTGTGGGGATAATTCTTATACTGTTATTTGAGCAAAGGAATATAGTGCCAAAGCCTTATACTATGACAGTACATAAGACAGATAGAGATGTGTTTGTTTCTTATAGATATCTTAAAAATACCGATATGCATCTGATAATTGGAAAATGCGGAGTGAATAATTTGATAAGTTTAAAAGCAATATATTTAAACACCAATTATACCGGTAATGTAATACCTTTGGACACAATAAGAGCCACTAATTTTATGACATCATGTACTGATTGGATAGGTCCGTACACAGTTAAGTCTTTAGAACATGATGATGGAGGAGGACCTAATTTTACCGGCGGATGGCATGGCAATAATGTTGAGGGAAAAGAGGTGCCAACGGCAAAGACAGAAAAATTTTCTGTTAAAATAGATAATGAAGAGTTGTCGGACAATAAGGTGTATTACTGTGATTATGTTCAGATAAGCGTAACTAATTATATTCAGGCATATAATACAAAAAAAATAATGAGAGATGTTCTCAAGGAGGAAGTAAAATATGATGTTACACCTAATAAAGTGAAGGTCGAAGTAGTTTCTACTGCATTGGAAAAGGTTCTGTTACAAAGATATTATGGATTGCAGGCACAGAATAAAGAATTTGAAATTATAGAATACAGCAACAGTATTCTAGCAAAGTGTAGGGAGAATTCGGACTCGGGTCCTTACAATAAAGATAATATTGCTAATTTTTTTAAACTTATTTCAAAAAACGGTATATATAATATGGTTGTGGCACTTGATACAGGTTTTGGTCTAGGTAATTTTGAAAACTTGTCCGACGGCCTTCCGACTATATTTACTCAAGATTATGGCAAAACATATTTTAATCTGGTAAACGATATTGATAAAACAATTGAAAAAGGTGATTCTATTAAATGGAGGGGCAGCTATGAATTTAACTAAGAATAAATGAGGTGGAGAATGTTTGGGATTTTAGCAAATTTAGCCGGAAAAATTAAAGTATTGTTTTTTATATTGTTCGGGTTGACTTTCTTTTCGCTAGCTATTGTAAATGTCAAAAGAATAGATCGCGACTTCTATAAATATGTAGTGATATATTTGGTCATAGTATTAGTTTTTTCCTACTTAATATATAAAATCAAGCGAAGAGGGTTATTTCTTACAGGATTAGTATTCTTGTCGATTGCATTGAGATTAATCTGGATATTTATGGTGAATACCGAGCCGGTATCGGATTTCAGTCTGCAAAATAATGCCGCAAATCTGATTTTAGAAGGCCAGTACTCTGTGGTAAAGGGTATTGATTACTTTAAGTTATGGGTTTATCAATTGGGGTTTTCAGTGTATTGTTCTTTTTTATATTTTATATTTGGAAGTAATATTTTAGTTGTTAAAATTTTTAACGTAATTATGTCTAGTGGCATTGCAATATTGATATATTTTATAGCTTCAAAAATTTTTAACGAAAAAGCCGCCCGAATTGCAAGCTTTCTTTATGCTATATACATTCAATCCATTATATTTAATTCACTACTTACTAACCAAATTGTGTCTGCATTTTTCATTTATTTAGGTATTTTATTAATTGTATATAAAAGCGGATGGGCTAACTATTTGTTTTCGGGAATATCGATAGGAATAGGGCATATAATGAGACCTGAAGGTAGTTTTTCTCTATATATTATTGCAGCAGCAATAGTTTTGTATAATATTTTAATGGTGCTTAAGAAAAAAGGGATGTTTAGTAGAAGCAGAGGTATAACTTCTTCGGACATTGTTATGATGCTTTCTAAAATTGGAGTTTTTATATTGGTTTTCAATGTAGTTATTCAATTGTTTGGCTACTCGTTAAAAGCAATGGATATCACCGACTACGGTTTTGGAAACCGTAATATGTACTGGAAATTTGTACTTGGCTTAAATCCTTCCACAAATGGAGGATATTCTGATGAAGATGTGAAAATTCTCAATGAATACCCTGTGGGAGAAGCGTTATACAGGGCTGAAAAGGATGTGATCCGTGAGAGATTAAGTAATAGGCCTGAATTAATTAAACTGATGGTAAGGAAATTTAATATTATGTGGACAGATAATGACGGTACCATGCAATTTATATCTCCGGGTACGAAACTTACTACAAAGCAGATGAATTATATTGTCGGGCTTGAGAAAATTCAGTATACTTTATTGTTGGTTTTAGTATGTCTGACAACATTTATGTCTATAAGGAGTAAAAAAGATGACATAAATTTGTTTATATTAATGGTGCTCATGTCGGCAAATTTTGCCGTTTATTTACTTGTTGAAATTCAAACAAGATATAGATATTTTATAATGCCTGCATTTTTTGTACTATCTGGATATTGTTTGATTGCAATAGTAAAATTTATTGATGGTTTTATCGGGACTAGTAATAGAAACGATTTTTAGAACAAAGGAGATTTTAATCAACATCTATCGAAAAAATCAAGTTTGTTGAAGTTTCGAACTGGATAGTTTTTATAGAGTCAAAAATAATTTGATTCGAATTTATGGTGTAAAACATTGATATAACTATAGATTTGTCCCTTTTAGAAAATCTTTTTATTTGTTTTAGAATTTTTTATGTTGATTTAAGAGTAAATGTCTAATAATATATTATATAGAAGGGTTTTTTTGAAACACCTATTGACCAGCTGCTTTTTTGAAATCGCATTATTTTTAATATCGCAAGAAAATTTTATCATTATACCAATTAACGCCCCCTAAGAACTAATAATTACTCGAATTAATATATAAACAATCATACAAAAAAGTATGCGCCTTGATTTTGTTCCTTACAAAAAGGAAGACATTTTGCTTAACATCTATAGATTTCAACTTTAACAAGTTTAAATAAAAGTACAAAATTTTAAAGGGGAGAGATTTTATGAAAATGGGTAAAAGAGTTGTTGCGTTTGCTGCTGCACTAATGCTTACTACCTTGTGTTGTTTATCAACAAACACTGGAGTGAAAGTACAAGCAGTGGACACTAACAATGAAGATTGGTTGCATTGTAAAGGAAACAAAATCTACGATATGTATGGGAATGAAGTTTGGCTTACCGGTGCGAACTGGTTTGGATTTAATTGCAGTGAAAACGTTTTTCATGGTTCGTGGTATGATGTTAAGGAAATACTATCTAGTGTGGCAGATAGAGGAATAGGACTAGTAAGGGTTCCTATCTCTACAGAACTTTTGTACAGCTGGATGATGGGTAAACCTAACGAGGTTTCAAGCGTTACGGCAGCTAATGATCCACCTTATATGGTTTTGAATCCTGACTTTTATGATGCTGAGACCGATGGAACTAAGAACAGCATGGAGATATTTGACGTTATTATGGAGTACTGCAAAGAACTTGGGATAAAGGTAATGATTGATATACATAGCCCTGATGCCCACAATTCGGGACATATGTACGAATTGTGGTATGGTAAGGATACAACTACTGCAGGTGTTGTTACTACAAAAATGTGGGTAGATACATTAGTATGGCTGACAGACAAATATAAAAATGATGATACAATTATTGCAATGGATTTGCAAAATGAACCTCACGGAAAGCGTGGTTATACAGGAGATAGCTGTCCTTCAGATATAGCGAAATGGGATGATTCCAAGGACGAAAACAACTGGAAATATGCTGCAGAAACATGTGCTAAGGCAATTCTTGAAGTAAATCCTAAAATGTTAATAGTTATTGAGGGTGTTGAGCAATACCCTAAAACTGAAAAAGGTTATACCTATGATACCCCCGATGTTTGGGGAGCAACTGGAGATGCTGCAACTTGGCATGGTGCATGGTGGGGAGGTAATCTCAGAGGTGTAAAGGATTATCCTATTGATTTAGGTTCGCAAAATAGTCAAATAGTATATTCACCACATGATTACGGACCTTCAGTTTATAATCAGACATGGTTTGATAAGGATTTTACAACCCAGACATTGCTGGATGATTATTGGTACGATACATGGGCATATATAAATGATCAAAATATTGCTCCACTTCTAATTGGTGAGTGGGGAGGACATATGGATGGCGGAAAAAATCAGAAGTGGATGGAATTGCTCAGGGATTACATGATAGATAATCGTATTCACCATACATTCTGGTGTATAAATCCAAATTCCGGTGACACCGGTGGATTGCTCGGAAACGATTGGTCAACATGGGATGAAGAGAAATACGGATTGTTTGAAAAAGCATTATGGCAGACTTCCGCAGGAAAATATATTGGACTTGACCATCAAGTACCACTTGGCAAAAATGGTATTTCACTAGGTGAGTACTACAAATCACCTCAAGTTACATCACCGGTTAGTACTCCTACACCGGTTAAGACACCAGCACCATCAGCTAAGACACCAACACCAGCGATTAATACGCCAACACCTCCATCTGTAGAAGTTGTTATAGGAGACGTTAATGGTGACAAGACTTTTAATTCGCTTGATTTTGCTTCTTTGAGATTGTGGTTGTTAGGAATTATGACTCCTAAATATATTTCATGGGAAAATGCAGCTGATATGGATCGTAATGGAGTAGTTAATGCAATAGATTTTGCATTTATGAGAAAGGAACTTTTAGGACAAAAATAAAATGTTAATAATGGGAACTAGTCCGTACTTGCCATCGGGCTGTTCTATATATGTAACATAATAATAAGCCCACCGGTTTTCGGTGGGTTTATTGTTATGTTACATCAAAATTTTTATTGACAAAGGAATATTGTTATACTATAATAATCGTAATTCATTAGTTTATAACTTTAACGTAATAAAGTATTAAAGCGAGGTGCTTAAATTGACTAAGTGGAAAATATACACCCCTGAAGGTGTTCAGGATGTACTTGTAAATGAATGCTTTTTCAAAAGGAATCTTGAAGAGAAGATAAGAAAAGTATTTAGAAGTTCGGGTTTTTATGAAGTTGAGACTCCTATTGTTGAGTTTTATGATGCTTTTCTTGCGGAAGATGGGATTACTGCACAGGAAACCATGTTTAAATTTTTTGATCAGCAGGGGAGGATACTGGTTTTGAGACCAGAAATCACCATCCCTATAGCAAGACTTGCAGCAACCAAATTTAAAGATGTAAGCCATCCTTTGAGATTTTCTTATATAGGAAACACCTTTAACTATAAGGAGTTAGGTGGTGGAAAGCAAAAGGAATTTACCCAAGCTGGTGTAGAGCTGCTGGGAATAAATTCACCGGAGGCAGATGCAGAGATAATTGCAACTGCAATAAAGGCAGTAAAAGTGTCCGGGCTGGAAAACTTTCAGATAGATATAGGGCAGGTGGATTTCTTTAAGGGCTTGATGGAAGAGACGGGACTTTCTGCTGAAGAGACCGAACAAATGAGGGTTCTTATTGACAGGAAAGACTATCTTGCAGTTGAAGAACTGGTAAAGACACATAATATAAGAGATGATTTAAAGGAACTTGTATTGGGTCTTCCTAGACTTTTCGGTTCTCTAGATGTCATTGAATCTGTTGAAAAATATTCTCTTAATAAAAAGTCAATAAATGCTCTCGAAAATTTGCGTAAGGTACTCAAGATACTTGACGATTACGGACTTAGCAAATATGTATCAATAGATCTTGGAATGGTTCAAAATTTAAACTATTATACCGGGATAATTTTCAGGGGCTTTACCTATGGTGCCGGTTTCCCTATTTTAAGTGGGGGAAGATACGATAAGCTGGTTGAAAAGTTTGGAAAGGTGAGCCCTGCGACTGGTTTTTCATTAGGCATAAATATGATAATGATAGCTCTTGACCGTCAGAAGATGGAGTCTGAAAAACCTTCTATAGATAGTCTCATTTCTTACAAGGAAGTAGGAAGAAAGACTGCGTTTAAAGTTTGTCAAGCTTTAAGGGATCAGGGGCTTGTGGTTGAGCTTGATGTTACAGGAAGTGAAATGGATGGTTTGAAGCAATATGCAGTTGCTAAGGGAATAGGCGGAATAATCAATGTTATTGATGATCAAAGTATTGAAGTGCACAATGTAGAAAAGAACGAAACTTCAACGGTAACTATAGATGAGCTGTTAGGGAGGTAAATATGAGGTATTTAACTATTGCATTATCAAAAGGAAGGCTTACAGAGCTTTCAGTGGAGCTTTTTGAAGCTATAGGATTAGACTGTACTGAACTTAAAGGTTCATCAAGAAAGCTTATTCTAGCCGATGAAAAGAACAAAATTAAGTTTTTTCTTGCAAAACCAAGCGACGTACCTACTTATGTTGAGTACGGGGCTGCGGATATAGGAATTGTTGGTAAGGATACCCTTTTAGAAGAGGGAAGACATCTTTATGAGGTGTTGAACTTGGGATTTGCTGCCTGCAGAATGGTAGTAGCAGGACCAGAGGAGCTTCAAGGGAAGCTTGATCAATTCAACAATAAAAGGGTGGCAACAAAATATCCTCGAATTGCGAGAGAATACTTTGAACATAAAAGAAGAGAGTCTATTGAAGTAATTAAGCTAAACGGTTCGGTGGAACTTGCTCCACTAGTTGGATTGTCGGAAGTGATAGTCGACCTAGTTGAGAGTGGAAGGACCCTTAAAGAAAACGGTTTGGTAGTTTTAGACCACATTGCCGATATAAGTGCAAGGCTGGTTGTTAACAGGGTCAGTATGAAGATGGAAAGTGAACGAATAAACAATATAGTTGACGGTATAAGAAAACAACTGGAAAAGAGGTGAAGTAGGCAATGATACAGTTTATAGATTTGCGCTCGAATAAAGACAGCGATATATTTAACAAGCTGGCATCAAGAAGCCAGATTGAATACGGAGATATACAAGACAGGGTTTCAGATATAGTAAATAACGTTAAAAAAAATGGAGATAAGGCTGTATTTGAGTATACGGCCATGTTTGACAAGACTGAGCTTTGCTCCGATAATTTGATGGTATCTCAGGTGGAGATAGAAGAAGCTTATGGAAAGGTTGACAAGGAGCTCATAGAAGTGATTAAAAGGGCCAGAAATAACATAGCTCAGTTTCATGAGAAACAGTTGGAAAAGTCATGGTTTACAACAGGTGAAGACGGCGTTATATTAGGCCAGTTATGCAATCCCATTGAAGTTGTAGGTATTTATTCACCGGGAGGTACGGCAGCCTACCCTTCATCGGTTTTGATGAATGCTGTACCGGCTAAGGTTGCCGGTGTAAAAAGGATAGTAATGGTTACACCACCGGGAGGGTCTAACGGAATTAATCCTGCTGTACTTGTGGCAGCTAATGAAGCAGGAGTAAGTGAGATCTATAGAATTGGTGGTGCGCAGGCTGTTGCTGCCTTAGCGTTTGGTACACAATCCATACCTAAAGTTGATAAAGTTGTAGGACCGGGCAATATATATGTGGCAATGGCAAAGAGGATGGTCTATGGGTATTGTGATATAGATATGATTGCGGGGCCAAGTGAAATAATGGTTGTTGCCGATGAAACCGCAAATCCGAGATTTGCAGCAGCAGATATGCTTTCACAGGCCGAACACGATGCAATTGCATCTTCGTTATTGGTGACCACTTCGGAAAAACTAGCCGAAGAAGTTAAGCGTGAATTAGAAATTCAGCTTAAGCAGTTGCCAAGGAAGGAAATGGCAGAGAAGTCTTTGAAGGATTTTGGTGCAATTATACTGGTCGATTGTATTGATAGTGCAATAGATGTAGTAAATAGGATTGCTCCGGAGCATCTCGAACTTTGCGTAAACGAACCTTTTGGTCTTATCAGTTATATAAAAAATGCAGGAGCAATTTTCCTGGGAAATTATTCCTCAGAGCCTTTAGGTGACTACTATGCAGGCCCAAATCATGTGTTGCCTACAAGCGGAACGGCAAGATTTTTCTCGCCACTTAATATTTCTGAATTTATGAAAAAATCAAGCATAATATCTTACTCAAAAAAGGCTTTACAGCAAGTAAAAGACGATGTGATAATGTTTGCGGAGGCTGAGGGGCTTAAAGCACATGCCAATGCAATTCGGGTGAGGTTTGAGTAATTGCGATAACAAGTTACAATGAAAACAAAAGCTGTTTTGCGTTTTGTTTAGGAAAGGGGAGAGCTTAAGTGATAAATGATTTAATAAGGCCTGAGTTTAAGGATTTTATGCCATATAATACAAATCAGGTAGCATATAGAGTAAAACTTGATGCAAATGAGAGCCCGTTTGATTTACCGATGAGCGTGAGAAAAAAGCTTGCAGATATAATAATGGAGGGTCCGGAGTTGAATTTATATCCCGATACTGAGTCTATTGAGCTTAGAAAGACACTGTCGGCTTACTGGGGAGTTGACATGGAGGGTATCGTAGTGGGAACCGGCTCGGATCAATTGATACAGGTTTTGGTTAATACTTTTGTCGGTAAAGGAGATAAGGTGGTTTATCCTGTACCTTCTTTCGGTATGTATAAAATTGATACCATAATAGGCGGCGGTACCGCTGTTGAGGTGGTCTTGAAAGAGGAAAACAATTTTGAGTATGATATAGATGAATTTATAAGTAAAACTAAGAGTGAGAGGGCAAAGCTGGTTATTCTTTGTACTCCTAACAACCCTACAGGGAATATACTTTCCTTAAAAGATATTGAGAAGATTTGCTCTAATTGTCCAAACGCAGTTATAGCTGTTGATGAGGCTTATGCAGAGTTTGCTGAGGAATCGGCAGCGTCACTTTTGCCAAGATTTGAAAACCTTATAGTGCTTCGTACGCTGTCAAAAGCATATGGTCTTGCAGGGATTCGCTGCGGTTACTCACTAAGCGGCAAGGCTATGGCAGAGGAGCTTAGCAAGGTTAAGCCACCCTATAATATAAGTTCTCTATCCCAGCTGGTTGCTCAGCTGGTTTTTGAGGCAAGGGAAGAAATAGATAGCCAGATAAAATATCTGACGGAACAAAGGACATATTTATCAGAAGAACTTGAAAAGCTTGACAGAGTACGTATTTATCCGTCCGGTGCCAACTATATTTTGGTGAAGCTACCTGACGCAAATTCAGTTGCAAAGGAACTTGAAAGAAGAGGAATACTTATAAGAAGTTATGGTGACCCTGTTCTTAGTAAGTATATAAGAATCAGTGTAGGAAATAAAGAACAGAACGATATATTGCTTGAAGAACTTAAAAGTATTGTCAAGCAGGCATAAGAAACTTTATATAATTTAAGTGAAGAAAAATATGGAAGAAACATTGTGAAGCAAGTTGTAGAGCCTGTTAATACGACGAGGAAAGGGAGAGCATTGTTTGAGCAAAGCGAGTTTTGCTCGACCCCGAGGAGTATTTACAGGCTCTAGACTGCGAAACTTAAGTTTCTGGAATGTTTTTCTCCACATTTATTACATTCACCCTAAGAAATTTTATCTTACTTAGTGGAATTAAAATCCTTGTTCTGTTATAATAAAAAATACTTAAATGATGTGTATGGAGGCAACTATACAATGGAAAGAAAATCTCAAATCAGTAGAAAAACTGGTGAAACAGATATAAACCTTATTTTAAAGCTGGACGGTTCCGGCAAAAGTAATATTGATACCGGAGTAGGCTTCTTAGATCACATGCTTGATTTGTTTACAAGGCACGGTTTGTTTGATTTGGAAGTCAGTGCAAAAGGTGATATTCACGTTGATGCACACCACACAGTTGAGGATGTGGGGATTGTGTTGGGGCAAGCCTTAAAAGAAGCATTAGGAGATAAGAAATCCATTAAGCGATATGGTTCATGCTTTGTTCCTATGGACGAAGCTTTAGCATTAGTAGCAATGGACTTAAGTGGCAGACCTTTTCTGGTTTTTGATGCATGCCTTCCGTCCCAAAAGCTTGGTACTATGGAAACGGAACTTGTAGAAGAATTTTTCAGAGCAGTTGCTTTTAATGCTGGTATGAACTTACATATCAAGTTGTTTTACGGGAACAATACACATCATATTATTGAAGCTATTTTTAAAGCCTTTGGAAGGGCATTAGATCAGGCAGTACTTATTGATGACAGAATTGAAGGTGTAATGTCCACAAAGGGCTCTTTATAATAAATATTTTTAGTAGGAGTGTAAGAGGGCTATGATGATAAACGATACAGATTTTATTAAATTACCACTGCATATTAAGGGTAAAGTGAGAAATGTTTATGATTTAGGAGATAAACTCCTTATTGTTGTTACCGACAGAATTTCAGCTTTTGATGTGGTTTTTCCAAATCTTATACCTAATAAGGGTAAAGTGCTAAACAGTATTTCAGAGTTCTGGTTTAATTACACAAAGGACATTATTGACAACCATGTTATTACTACTGATGTAAGTCAATACCCCGAAGGCTTGTCACAGTTCAAGGAAGAACTCCAGGGAAGGTCAATGCTAGTTAAGAAGATAAAGATGGCGGAAGCCGAGTGTATAGTTAGAGGGTACCTTGAGGGTTCTGGTCTAAAAGACTATAAAGAAACAGGATGCATATGTGGTATAAAGCTTCCGGAAGGTTTAAAGCAGGGAGACAAACTACCTGAACCTATTTTTACACCATCAACTAAAGCGTCGGAGGGGCATGACCAAAATGTTAGTTTTGAAGAGCTTTGTGGCGTAATAGGCACTGACCTTGCAAATCAACTTAAAGAGAAAAGTATTGCTTTGTACAATAAGGCAAGCAAATATGCCGAAAGTAAAGGAATTATTCTTGCTGATACCAAGTTTGAATTCGGTTTTGCAGATGGCAAACTAGTAGTTGCCGACGAAGTGTTCACTCCAGATTCATCAAGGTTCTGGGACATGAAAGAGTATGAGCCGGGACGTCCTCAAAAGAGTTTTGACAAACAGTTCCTTAGAGAATATCTTGAATCGATTACTTGGGACAAGAAACCACCGGCACCTGAATTGCCGGAGGATGTAATAAGAAATACCGAGCTTAAGTATGTAGAAGCCTACGAGCGTTTGACTGGTAAAAAGTTAGATTGATAAAAATAACACTCCTTTTAACTCGGGAATAAGATTGCTTCTATAGCACCGTGACAGAATTTCCTTCTATCCTAGTTAAATGGAGTGTTGGTTGTTTTAGAAGATATTGTTCCAAGGTTTGACGCAGCAGAGATTACTATTTTAAGTGCAGTTACTGCAGAGGTATGGAATTCTAAGAATTTTCTTGGTTTGGAGTGAATTAATTGATTGCTATTATAGATTATGAAGTAGGAAATTTAAGAAGTGTTCAAAAAGCTTTGCATTTTATTGGAAGTGATGCAGAGGTTTCTTCTGACCGAGATTTTATATTAAATGCAGATGCAGTTGTGTTACCTGGAGTAGGAGCGTTTGCCGATGCAATGCAGAATCTTAAAAAACATGGCATGATAGATGTTATACGTACTGTAATTGAAAGGGGCAAACCTTTCTTAGGCATATGTTTAGGTATGCAGCTTCTGTTTGAATACAGTGAAGAGGGTGGAGAAAATGTTCAAGGATTGAACATTTTAAAGGGAGCA
>CAYXPB010000043.1:21460-24352 GCA_964466645.1 uncultured Acetivibrio sp.
ATATGGGATGGAATCTGCTTGATATAAAGGGCGATTCACCACTATTTGGCAGTTTGTCTAAAGCTCCCTACGTCTATTTTGTTCACTCCTATTATTTGGATACTTCCGATAAAGATATTGTAATTGGAGAGACCAGTTATGGAATCACTTTCTCCGTTGCTGTTCAGAAGGGAAATGTGTTTGCAACACAGTTTCATCCCGAAAAGAGTGGAGAAGCGGGGCTTGAAATATTGAGAAATTTTGTAAAGATAGCGAAGCTTGAGAAATAATTATAAGCTTAGTAGTATATTCAGGAGGTTTAGACAATGATTATTTATCCTGCGGTGGATGTAAGAGACGGAAAATGCGTAAGACTTACGCAAGGTGAATTTAACAAGGAAACAATTTATGCCGATAATCCTGTAGAGATGGCGCTTAGATGGGGAAAAATGGGGGCGCAGTATTTGCATGTAGTTGATTTAGATGGTGCAAGGTCAGGAAAAGCACAAAACATTGCAGTTATAAGTGAAATGGCTGCAAAAATGGGAGTTCCGGTTCAATTGGGTGGAGGCATTCGTACTATTGAGATGATTGAAAATGTATTGTCTAAAGGTATAGAAAGAGTAATTCTTGGGACTTCGGCGGTTAAAGATCCCCAGCTTGTTAAACGTGCAGTTAAGACTTTTGAAAACAAGGTAGTTATAGGAATAGATGCAAAAGACGGTATGGTAGCCATTGAAGGCTGGGAAAAAACTAGCGAATTTAAGGCAGTGGATTTTGCAAAAAAGATGGAAGATTTAGGTGTTAAGACAATAATTTATACCGACATATCGAGAGATGGAATGTTGAATGGTCCTAATCTGAAAGCTATGGAGGAAATGGTTAAAGCCGTAAATATTGAAATAATAGCCTCCGGTGGAGTAGGGAAAATTGAAGATATAAAGAATCTTAAAGAAGTTGGTGTTTCCGGTGCAATAGTGGGAAGAGCTTTATATACCGGTGATGTAGATTTGAAAGATGCTATTGAAATAGGACGATAAAACAAAGTTATTGAAGCGTCACAGTAAGGAGTAATTTGAAATGTTGACAAAGCGTATAATCCCCTGTCTGGATGTACATGACGGCAGGGTTGTTAAAGGAGTTAATTTTGTAAATATCAGAGATGCCGGTGATCCTGTTGAAATTGCAGCAATTTATGATAAAGCCGGTGCGGATGAGTTGACTTTTTTGGATATTACAGCGTCGTCCGATGCAAGGAATATTATGCTTGATGTTGTAAGCAGAGTTGCCGAGCAAGTATTTATTCCTTTCACTGTTGGAGGAGGCATAAGGTCTGTAGAGGATTTTCGACAGATACTAAAAGCAGGTGCAGATAAAATTTCCGTTAACTCTGCTGCAATAAAGAGGCCCGAGTTGATATCAGAGGCTGCATGGCGTTTTGGCAGCCAATGTGTTGTGGTTGCAATAGATGCTAAAAGGCGCAGTGACAACTCAGGTTGGGAAGTTTATTTAAACGGTGGAAGGGTCAATACGGGAAAAGATGCCGTAGAATGGGCAATTGAAGCCGAAAAAATGGGAGCCGGTGAGATTCTTCTCACAAGCATGGATTGTGACGGAACAAAAGCTGGTTACGATATTGAGTTGACAAGAAAGGTTTCTGAAAGTGTAGGTATTCCCGTAATAGCTTCTGGGGGTGCAGGAACTATGGAACATTTCTATGATACCTTAGTGGATGCAAAAGCGGATGCCGTGCTTGCAGCTTCGTTGTTCCACTTTAGAGAGATGGAAATAATGGATTTGAAACGCTATTTAAAACAAAGAGGAACCGAAGTAAGGATGTAACAAATAAAAATGGGGGATAGATAATATGAAAGAATTATTAGAACAAATTAAATTTGATGGTAAAGGTTTGGTACCTGTTATAGCTCAGGATTTTAAGACAAATGAAGTACTTATGATGGCTTATATGAACGAAGAGGCTTTCTTAAAATCCATGGAAACAGGCAAAGTTCACTATTTCAGCAGAAGCAGAAACAAGCTTTGGCTAAAGGGCGAGACTTCTGGACATTTCCAGACTATAAAGTCTATGAACTTGGATTGTGACGGTGATACCCTGTTAGTTAAGGTAGAACAGATTGAAGCTGCTTGTCATACAGGACACTATTCCTGTTTTTATAGAGAACTTAACAAAGATGGCATTAAAGAAACCTCCGACAAGGTGTTTGATGAAAAGAGCGTATATGCAGATAAGTCAAAAATACTCAAAGAAGTATATAATGTTATTATTGACAGAAGAATAAATCCTAAAGAAGGTTCATATACCAACTACCTGTTTGAAAAAGGTATTGATAAAATGCTCAAAAAAGTTGGAGAAGAGGCAGCGGAAGTCATTATTGCATCAAAAAACACTGACAATGGTGAAGTAATATATGAAATTTCAGATCTTATATATCACTTATCAGTATTGATGGTTGAAAGAGGAATTAATTTTGACGATATATTTGATGAGCTTGGAAAGAGAAGGTAACCATTCTTTGGAGGTGTAATCTTGGATAAATATAAACTGGAACGTCTGCTGAGGAGGGAAGAAGGTCCGAAGCTTGACTTTAAGGCAACACTGCATTTATCCACAGAAAGCGAAAAGAAGGAACTGACTAAAGATGTTATAGCAATGGCAAACTCAAGAGGCGGAAGAGGCTATATAGTTTTTGGGGTGGAGGATAAGACAAAGAGAATACTTGGAATAACTCCGCCCGCTTACAAGGAAGAACAGGTTCAACAAACCATATATAACCGTTGCGATCCGCCTATACCATTATCTTTGGACTTTATAGAATATGAAGGAAAGACTCTAGCCGTTCTGACGGTTTTTAAGAGTCATCACAAGCCCCACCAGATGATACAAAATGGGGC
>CAYXPB010000044.1:0-8198 GCA_964466645.1 uncultured Acetivibrio sp.
AAAATCGGATCAACTGGCAATGAGGCTTATAGAAAGTGGAACAGGTTCAGAAAGCATAGTAGGAGTAATGGCAGACCGTTCATTGGAGATGATAGTAGGAATAGTAGCTGTGTTAAAGGCAGGAGGAGCATACCTTCCAATAGATCCTGACTACCCAATGGACAGAATAAGCTATATGCTGTCTGACAGCGGCACTAAAACAGTGCTCTTATATACTGCCGACAAGGATTTGGAGGAAGCAGCAGAGAGTAAGAATGCTTACTCGAAGGAAGTAGCAGAGAGAAAGGTTACTGACTCGAAAGAAATAGGAGAGAGTGAGATTACTGACTCGAAGGAAGCAACAGTGAAAAAGGTCAATGACTTGAAGGCGGCAGGTGTACAAAACGTTATTGATATGGGTGATCCGGCTGTTTATCAAAGCAAGGCTCTAGATAATAAAACATATGCAACGCCTTGCAGCTTGGCTTATATCATTTACACTTCAGGTTCCACAGGGAAGCCGAAAGGAGTAATGATTGAGCACAGAAGTGTGATCAACCTTGCACAAAGCCTCAATGAAAAAATATACAAACCATACGGAGAGGCTCTGAATGTTGCACTGGTTGCATCCTATACCTTTGATGCTTCTGTTCAGCAGATATTCGCAGCTTTGATATACGGCCACGCACTTTACATAGTGCCAAATGACGTGAAAAAAGACGGTGAACTGCTGCTTAAGTATTATGTTGGTAATGCAATTGATATATCCGATGGAACACCAATACATTTAAGATTGATGCTTGAACATATACCACTTTACAAAGAAAAGCTTGGAATAAAGCACTTTATAATAGGTGGAGATGTGCTCCTTTACAATATGGTACAGGAATTTACAGGAGGCTTTGGTGAAGGAAAACCGTGCATAACTAATGTGTATGGGCCTACCGAGTGCTGCGTTGATTCAACAGCTTACTTGATAGACAGTGAAGAATTGAAGAAATATAACTCCATACCTATTGGAAAACCTCTTAATAACTTAAGAGCATATATCTTCGACAAGGATAGAAAACTGGTTCCAATAGGAGTAGCGGGTGAGCTTTACATAGCAGGAGACGGAGCGGCAAGAGGTTATCTTGGAAGGCCGGAACTGACAGAGGAAAGGTTTATGCAAGATCCTTTCCATGAAGGAGAAAGGATGTACAGGACAGGAGACCTTGTAAGATGGCTCCCGGACGGCAACATCGAATTCATGGGCAGGATAGACAATCAGGTAAAGATAAGGGGTTACAGGATAGAGCTTGGCGAAATAGAAAACGAGCTTGTAAAGCATGAGAATATAAAAGAAGCGGTTGTAACAGTAAGAGGAGAACAGGGTGATAAATACCTTTGTGCATATTTAGTTGCAGATGGTGAGTTGACTGTAAAAGAGGTAAGAGATTACCTGCTTATAACCTTACCAGACTATATGGTACCATCTTACTTCGTTGAACTCGATAGTATGCCTCTTACTACAAGCGGTAAAGTTAACAGGTTAGCACTGCCTGAACCAGACACAGGAATTAGCACAGGTACAACATATGAAGCACCTGCTGATGCAATTGAGGAAAAACTTGCTGAAATTTGGCAGGATATATTGAGCTCAGCACAAATAGGAACAAACCATAATTTCTTTGAAATTGGTGGACATTCACTTAAAGCAACTATACTTGTATCAAAAATAAGGAAGGAATTCAATGTGGATTTCCATCTGAAAGAGGCATTCAGGCTGACTACAATAAAGTTACAGGCGGAATATATAAGAAGCTCTGAAAAGACCCTGTTTGAAGCAATAAAGCCTGTTGAAGAGAGGGAATACTATCCTGCATCCTCTGCACAGAAGAGGCTTTTCGTACTAAACAATATGGGAGAAGCAAGTATTACCTATAATATGCCCGGGGTTGTGATTATTGAAGGAGAGCTTGAGGTCAATAAGTTTATAAAAGCAATAAAGGCAGTTGGAGAAAGGCATGAGACCTTAAGGACATCCTTTGAATTCATAGAGGGTGAGGTTGTACAGAGAGTTCATAAGGCTGTTGAGCTTGAGGTGTTGTATGAAGAGCTTGAACAAAGTGGAGTAAAGGAAGCTGAAATAATTGATGCAAAAACAAAGGAATTCATTCGTCCTTTTGATCTTGGAAAGGCACCTTTGGTCAGGATTCTAATTATAAAGCTTAAAGCCAATAAGTATGTTCTCATGTTTGATATACACCATATAATATCGGATGGTGTATCCATGGGAGTACTGGTGAGTGAAATTGCAGGACTGTATAACGGAGAAACTCTACCAGAAATGAGAATACAGTACAGGGATTTCTCAGTATGGCAGAATGAGCTGTTTAAAAGCGGTGCTATAAAGAAGCAGGAGGATTACTGGATAAATACATTCTCAGGAGAATTGCCTGTATTAAATATGCCGGAAGATTACTCAAGACCTTTGGTACAGAGCTTTGAAGGAAATAGCGTAGAATTTGATGTAGATGAAGAACTGACAGGGAAGCTTAATGCTATAGCTAAAGAGACGGGATCAACAATGTACATGGTACTTCTTGCGGCATACAATGTACTGCTTAAGAATTATACAGGGCAGGAGGATATCATTGTAGGTTCACCTATAGCAGGAAGACGCCATGATGATCTTCAAAACATTATCGGTATGTTTGTAAACACCCTTGCAATGAGGAATTTCCCTGAGAGTGATAAGTCCTTTAAGGAGTTCCTGCTTGAGGTAAGGGAAAATGCCTTGAATGCGTACGACAATCAGGATTACCAGTTTGAAGAGCTGGTTGAAAAGTTAAACCTGAAAAGAGATATGAGCAGAAATCCTTTGTTTGACACAATGTTTGCCTTGCTTAATGAAGATGCACCAATGGAATTGGGCTCAATTAAGTTTATAACTTACAAAACTGAGCAAAAGGTAGCAAAGTTTGACATAACACTTAATGCGTTGGAGTTTGGGCCTAAGCTGTCTTTTGTAATGGATTACTGCACAAAGATATTCAAAAAAGAAACAATAGAAAGAATGAAAGGGCATTTTATAAACCTACTAAAACAAATAGCTCAAAACCCTGAGAGAAAGATTTCTGAGCTTGAGATGTTGGCAGAGGAAGAGAAGCAGCAGTTGATCGTTGACTTTAACAAGACTAAGGTTCAATATCCAAAAGACAGTACAATAACAGAGCTTTTCGAAGCACAGGCGAAAAAGTCACCTGATAGAAAAGCCTTGGTATATGACGGTAAGAGCCTTACTTACGGAGAATTGAAGGAAAAATCGGATCAACTGGCAATGAGGCTTATAGAAAGTGGAACAGGTTCAGAAAGCATAGTAGGAGTAATGGCAGACCGTTCATTGGAGATGATAGTAGGAATAGTAGCTGTGTTAAAGGCAGGAGGAGCATACCTTCCAATAGATCCTGACTACCCAATGGACAGAATAAGCTATATGCTGTCTGACAGCGGCACTAAAACAGTGCTCTTATATACTGCCGACAAGGATTTGGAGGAAGCAGCAGAGAGTAAGAATGCTTACTCGAAGGAAGTAGCAGAGAGAAAGGTTACTGACTCGAAAGAAATAGGAGAGAGTGAGATTACTGACTCGAAGGAAGCAACAGTGAAAAAGGTCAATGACTTGAAGGCGGCAGGTGTACAAAACGTTATTGATATGGGTGATCCGGCTGTTTATCAAAGCAAGGCTCTAGATAATAAAACATATGCAACGCCTTGCAGCTTGGCTTATATCATTTACACTTCAGGTTCCACAGGGAAGCCGAAAGGAGTAATGATTGAGCACAGAAGTGTGATCAACCTTGCACAAAGCCTCAATGAAAAAATATACAAACCATACGGAGAGGCTCTGAATGTTGCACTGGTTGCATCCTATACCTTTGATGCTTCTGTTCAGCAGATATTCGCAGCTTTGATATACGGCCACGCACTTTACATAGTGCCAAATGACGTGAAAAAAGACGGTGAACTGCTGCTTAAGTATTATGTTGGTAATGCAATTGATATATCCGATGGAACACCAATACATTTAAGATTGATGCTTGAACATATACCACTTTACAAAGAAAAGCTTGGAATAAAGCACTTTATAATAGGTGGAGATGTGCTCCTTTACAATATGGTACAGGAATTTACAGGAGGCTTTGGTGAAGAAAAACCGTGCATAACCAACGTGTATGGACCTACCGAGTGCTGCGTTGATTCGACAGCTTACTTGATAGACAGTGAAGAATTGAAGAATTATAATTCCATACCTATTGGGAAAACTCTGAATAATTTAAGGGCATATATCTTCGACAAGGATAGGAAGCTGGTACCAATAGGAGTTGCGGGTGAGCTTTATATAGCAGGAGACGGAGCAGCAAGAGGCTATCTTGGAAGACCGGAACTGACAGAGGAAAGGTTTATGCAAGATCCTTTCCATAAAGGAGAAAGGATGTACAGGACAGGAGACCTTGTAAGATGGCTACCTGACGGCAACATCGAATTTATGGGCAGGATAGACAACCAGGTAAAGATAAGGGGCTACAGGATAGAGCTTGGCGAAATAGAGAACGAGCTTGTAAAACATGAGAGTATAAAAGAAGCGGTTGTAACAGTAAGAGGAGAACAGGGTGATAAATACCTTTGTGCATACCTGGTTGCAGACGGTAAGTTGACTGTAAAGGAGGTAAGAGACTACCTGCTTATAACCTTACCAGATTATATGGTACCATCTTACTTCGTTGAGCTGGAAAGTATGCCTCTTACTTCAAGTGGTAAGGTAAACAGACTAGATCTCCCAAGCCCTGATTCGAGCATGAGTACAGGAACAGAATACGAGGCACCTACCAATGAAATTGAGGAAAAATTGGTTGGAATTTGGGAGGAAATGCTGGGTATACAGCCAATAGGAATAAGCCATAATTTCTTTGAACTTGGTGGCAATTCCCTAAAAGCAATATCGCTAGTATCTAAAATAAACAAAGAATTTAAGATAAGTATTAATGTTAGTACTATATTTTCAAATCAGACAATTCTACAAATGGAAGAGGTTATTGAAAATGAACTTAAAGAATTGAAATTAATGGAAGAAATGCTGTCGGAAATTGAAGATTTGTCTGATGAAGATATTGTGAAGCTGCTATAAATATATAACTCAACTTTCTCACATATAACATTTAGAGGTTATGCTTGCTTATATGTTAAGGGGTTGTTGTAAAAGATCGGTTGAACGCATCATATTGTGTAGCTTTGAAAAGTATAAAGCACAATATGATGCGGAAATAACCTGGATAGAATTTAGCAAAACTGGGGGAGAAATGCATGGAACTGATTAATGATCGCTTGAAGGCTCTTTCAAATGAGCAGCGTATGCTTCTTGAAAAAAAGCTGAGGGAAAAGAGTATAAATTTATCCGCAAAAATACTTGGAGACGACAGATATAAAACCATAAATGCTGTTGAGGAAAGAGAGTATTATGTGGCGTCATCTGCCCAAAAAAGAATTTATTTGATAAATAAAATGGCGGGAGAACAGGTTGCATATAATATGCCCTCGGCATATATTATTGAAGGTCAAATTGATATAAATACTTTTGAAGAGTCGTTTAAAACACTGATTAATAGACATGAGGCACTAAGGACGTCTTTTGAAACTATTGATGATGAAATCGTAC
The DNA here is from genome assembly GCA_964466645.1 of uncultured Acetivibrio sp. Classification (GTDB taxonomy): domain Bacteria; phylum Bacillota; class Clostridia; order Acetivibrionales; family Acetivibrionaceae; genus Acetivibrio. The sequence continues at coordinate 5,678 of CAYXPB010000044.1, forward strand.
AGAAGATACATAAAAATGTAGATTTTAATATAACTTATTCGCAGATCAATGAAGAAAACATAGATATTGCTATAAATGAATTTATAAAACCTTTTGATCTGACAAAGGCTCCCTTGTTTAGGGTAAGTATTCTTAAACTGTCTGAGAACAGGCATTTGTTTCTGAATGATATGCACCATATAATTTCAGATGGTACATCTATGGGCATATTGGTCAGCGAATTGGCAGATGTATACAATGGAAAGCCTTTAAAGGAGAATCATCTGCAGTACCGAGATTATTCGGAATGGCAAAATGAGCTTTTGAAATCAGGTGTTATAAAAAGGCAGGAGGAATACTGGACAAATCTGCTCTCTGGAGAATTACCTGTTCTTAATTTGCCGGAAGATTTTCCGCGACCAAATGTCAGAAGCTTCGAAGGAAGCAGTGTGGAGTTCGAGGTTGGTGCTGAACTGACAGGAAAACTTAACACAATTGCAAAAGAGACAGGCTCAACTTTGTACATGGTACTTGTTGTTGCATATAATATACTTCTAAAAAAATACACAGGACAGAATGATATTATTGTTGGAACACCTGTTGCTGGAAGGCTCAATGCAGATCTTCAGAACATTATAGGTATGTTTGTCAATACCCTCGTTTTACGCAATTTTCCCGAAGGCGAAAAAACTTTTCTGGATTTTCTAAAAGAGGTGAGGCAGAATGCCCTGCATGCTTATGAAAACCAGGACTACCAGTTTGAAGACCTGGTTGACAAACTAAATTTAAAAAGGGATATGACCAGAAATCCGATCTTTGATACAATGTTTGTCTTGCAAAACCTGCAAAGTGACGCCGCTCAAATTGGTTCCCTAAAATTTATACCCTACAAGGTAGAAAATCAGGTGGCAAAATTCGATATTACACTTGATGCACAGGAGTACGCTGAAAAGATTTGCTTCAGTATTGGTTATTGCACAAAGTTGTATAAGAAAGAAACCATAGAGAGATTGTCCAGATCCTTTGTGAATATTTTGAAAGAAATTACTACGGACCCGGAAATAAAGCTTTCGAAAATAGAAATTCTATCAGTTGAAGAAAAAAATCAACTGCTTTTTGAGTTTAATGATACAGAAAATAAATACCCGGATAAAACAATTCATAAATTATTTGAGGAACAGGTAGAAAAAACTCCTTATGAAGTGGCTGTAATCTTCGGAGATAAGGAAATTACATATAGGGAACTTAATGAGAAGTCAAACAGGGTTGCAAGAGAGTTGATAAGGAGAGGGGTCTTTGCAGGTAAGGTAGTTGGAATCTTAATGGATACGTCCATTGAAATGGTGATGGCAATATTCGGAGTACTTAAAGCGGGTGGGGCCTTTCTACCCATTAATACCGGTCACCCTGCAGAACGGGTTAAATATATTTTAGAGGACAGCTCGGCATTATTGCTGTTAACTAATAGAAGTTTTGAGGGGAAAGTACCTTTTGACTGTGAGATACTATCATTTGAAGGTGCTTTAAATAGTTGTGTTGATGGCTCAAACATAGGCTATATAAGTAAACCTGATGATTTGGCGTACATTATTTATACATCAGGTACTACAGGAAAACCTAAGGGCGTAATGATAGAACACAAAGGAATTTATAATACCATAATGTTTAGAAAAGAAATGTTCCAGCCAAATAAGGATGATGTGACACTGCAATTGTTTTCATACTCCTTTGATGGCTTTATGACATCTTTTTTTACTCCTGTTGTATCGGGAGCGACAGTGGTACTTTTAAATGAAACAGGCGTAAAGGATCCCCATACTTTAAAAAACAGTATTATAAAATACGGTGTTACTCATTTTATTATGGTTCCTCCTTTGTATAAGGCTTTATTGGAGCTGCTTGAGCCTCAAGATATGAAAAGTTTGAGAATAGTGGTGTTGGCAGCTGACAAATTAAGTCCTGCTATCGTAAGTGAAAGTAAACTTAAAAATCCTGAGCTCGAAATTGTAAATGAATACGGCCCCACTGAATGCAGTGTCCTATCAACTCTGTCAAGAGGAATTGAGGTAGATACGCAAGTAACAATAGGAAAGCCAATTTCAAATATTATGGTACATATTGTAGACAAGGACAATGCACTAGTGCCATTGATGGTTGCTGGTGAGTTGTGTTTATCAGGGGTAGGGCTTGCTAGGGGCTACGTAAATAATATGGAGCTTACAAAGGAGAAGTTTGTTCCTAATCCGTTTATTTCAGGAGAAAGGATGTATAAAACCGGAGATCTTGCGAGGTGGCTTCCCGATGGCTCTATAGAATTCATGGGAAGAATAGATCATCAGGTAAAAATCAGAGGTTACAGAATTGAGCCTTCTGAGATAGAAAACAGGCTTATGGAACATGGTGCTGTTAAAAGTGCTGTTGTAATAGATAGGGAAGATGAAAATGGTAATAAGTATCTTTGTGCTTACATTGTTGAACTTTTTGAGGTTGATGTGCTGGAATTAAAAGAATTTCTTTTACAGGAGTTTGCTCAATATATGAT
>CAYXPB010000044.1:8208-21854 GCA_964466645.1 uncultured Acetivibrio sp.
CTTTGTAAAACTTGATGAAATTCCAGTAACACCTAATGGAAAAATTGATAGAAAAGCCCTTCCAGAACCCGATAGAAGCCACGCAGTGACAAATCAGTATGTGGCATCAAAAAACACTATAGAACATAGTATTGTTAAAGTGTGGGAGAAGGTTTTAGGCCTTGAAAACATAGGCACCAATGATAACTTCTTTGAACTCGGAGGAGATTCTATAAAGGCAATACAGGTAGTTTCAATGTTGTCTGTAAATTATGATATATCCATAAATGATTTGTTTGATCACCCGACAATTTCAAAGCTTGCACAAAAGGTCAGCTATAATAAAGACAAATTGAAGAAAAAGCTTGAAGAAATAAAGCTTTACATGAGTAAGCCAGGCGATACTAATTTGATGCAATCCATAAACGAAAGGTTAGAAGCAGATTTACAGGCTTATTGCAAACAAAATGAAAAATACAAGAAGCTGGACTTAAGCCTTAGAAAGGAATATAAAAATATTCTTCTTATCGGTGGCTCAGGGTATTTAGGTATGCACATTCTATATGATTTACTGTTAGGTACAGCTGCAAATGTATATCTATTAGTAAGAGGAAGAAGTGTCAATGAAGCAAAAGAACGTATTCTGTCAAAGTTTAAGTATTATTTTGATGAGTATACCTTTGAAAAGGTTAAGGATAGAATCTTTGTATATAACGGCGACCTCGAGTTGGAGCATTTTGGACTAGATCAAAAAGCTTATACTGAGTTGACTAATATAATTGATGGTGTGATAAATTCAGCTGCCAATGTTCGCCACTATGGACATTTTGAGGCTTTCTACAATATAAATGTGGTGGGAACAAGAAGGATTTTGGCTTTTGCAAATAGTGGAATAAAAAAAGATATACACCATATTTCTACCATGAGTGTTGGGATGGGTAAGATTGAGGGAAAAGAGTACCAGTTATTTACCGAGTATAGCGCTGATTTGGGCCAGAATACCAACAGCAACTATATCAATACCAAACTAGAAGCTGAGAGCCTGCTTTGTAAGGCAAGAAATGAAGGCCTTAAAATAAACATATACAGGGTGGGGAACCTTGTGTTTGACTATAATTCGGGTATATTCCAGGAGAACATATCTGAAAACTGGTTTTACTCGGAAATGAAAGCTTACCTAAAGCTTAAATTTGTACCAGATATATCTGCAAAAACTATGGAGTTTTCCTATGTTGATTTTGTCAGCAAAGCAATTTTATTATTGTTTGACAGAAGAGAATTGGAAAATGAAATATATCATATTTCAAACCCAAATAATATAAGCATTTCAGACTTTGGAAAATTTATTAAAAACAGTGGGTATGATTTGAGTATTCTCAGTTTCGAAAAGTTTATGGATTATATATATGATAATTACAATAATGAAAGTATAAGAGAATATATATATTTACTTCTTAATAACTTCTTAGAAAGCCCACAGGAACCTCAAACACTGTTTGTAAAAAAATCTGATAAAACAAACCTGCTTTTAGAACAGCTTGGCTTTTGTTGGGTACCCCCTAGTGAAAACCATATTGAAAAAATGCTGGAACATTGCGAAAAGGTAGGGTTTTTAAGGTAGGTTATTTTTTGAAATGGCCTTAAAGATAAATAAATGAAATACAATAATTTTTTAAAGGAGTCAGCCTCATGGATAAAAGTAAAGTGAACAAAAAGAATCCGCAAAAAGTAGGCCTGTATTCATATTTAAAGCCCTATAGACTTCTGATTTTTATATGTATGTTTTGTACAGTAATATTTGCAGCAATAAATATATGGATTGGTTATTTAATGAATAATCTGGTGGGTGCAGGCTTTGCAAATAGCCTAAATTCTCTATGGAGCAATTTAACCTACATGTTTATTATTATATTTGAAGCTATTATACTTTTTTATATTGTCAAGTACTCATCAGGATGGGTTAGTGCACATGTTATTCAAGATATGCGCATGAAACTATCAACTCATTTGACAAAAGTTAAGGCAGAATGCATAGACAACAAGGATTACGGTGAAACAGTGTCACTTTTAACAAACAATATATCGGTAATAGGTAATTTCCTTGAAAACGAGATGTTTGAACTGGCTTATCAACCTTTGGTGTTTATTGCTGCTTCTCTTTATGTAATGATGATAAGCTGGCAGCTGCTTCTTGCAAGTGCTGTAGCAATAATATTCACCATAGTGATTTCGATGCTTATAAATGCACCTTTAAACAAAGCAATGCAGAATTTGCAGTCTCAGCTGGGTGAAGTTAACGCCATCGCTCACGATTCGATAAGCAATGCTGCAATGGTTAAAGCTTTAAATCTTTATGAGGTACTTGCAAAAAAATATGAAGATGTAATAAACAAAACCTTGAAGATAGGGCTAAGTATTGAAAAGAGGTTATCCTTAGTTGTTGTGGCAAATATGGTATTGCGTGTTTTGCCAATGCTCATTTGTATATTATATGGAGGTTACTTGTCAGCTCAAGGTTTATTATCAGCTGCTGATTTTGTAACTGTTTTATATTTATTTGGATATATAGGAAGTTCTTCAGGAAGAATTCCTGCTTTAAGTGCAAGCTTAAGAATGGTTACAGGATCTTTTGAGCATTTAATGAGTATTGTTAAAATGCCTCAAGAGAAAGAAAAAGAGGTTCTCATACCTGAAAACAGAACAGATGTACTTGTAGAATTTGAAAACGTCGACTTTCACTACAATGAAGGTACTAAGGTGATTAGCAAGCTAAGCTTTAAACTTGAGAAGGGTAAGATAAATGCAATTGTTGGCTTTAGTGGGAGTGGGAAAAGTACCCTTATAAAAATGATTTGCGGCTTTTATGAACCGGTGGCAGGAAGTGTAAAGCTTTTTGGAGCTGATATAAAGAAATTATCAACAAAATATATAAGGGAGAGAATTGCACTTGTAGCTCAGGATACTTTTCTGTACCCTGTTACAGTTGCAGAAAACATAGGCTATGGTAAAGCTGGGGCAACACTTGAAGAAATTATTGAGGTCTCAAAAGCTGTGCATGCCCATGAATTTATTATAAAGCTTCCCCAAGGTTACAATACTGTTTTAGGGGAGTATGGGGCAGGTCTGTCTGGTGGCCAAAAGCAAAGGATTTCTCTTGCTAGAGCTATTTTGAAAAAAGCGCCAGTAATACTTATGGATGAGCCAACAGCAGCCTTAGATAGCGAGACTGAAGCTCTTTTTCAAGAAACCTTGGAAATTTTAAGAAAGGAACATGCTGTGCTTGTTATCTCACATCGCTTATCAACAATAAAAAATGCCGACTGCATTTTTGTTATGGAGGATGGGTGTATAAAAGACAAGGGTACCCATTCAGATTTAATTAAGAAATCTTCCTTATATAGTCAACTCTATATTGACCAGTCGGTTATGTGTCAGGAAGAGATACTAGATTTAAAGGAGGTGTTTTAATGTCAAGTTCGAAGGTCGGAACCTTTTCGAGATTAATTAGCAATATGAAGACAGGAAAAGTTACTTATTTTGCTTGTCTTATAGGTCAGGGGGTTGGTGAGGCAATTCTATATACAGCTATAGCATTTGCAACAAAAGATATGGTACAAGCTTATAGCGAAGGCAACATGAATTCAATTAAAAATGGTGTAAAGACTTTAGGAATTGCGTTGCTTTTCTTAGCATTGTTTATGCCGATATTGAACTGTTTTTATAAAAGGAGTATCAAAAATTCTGTTGCATACATAAGAACAAGTATTTTTAAACACATATTGAGGCTCCCAATTAGTTTTTATGAAAAAAATCACAGCGGTGACACTATATCTCGAATTACAAATGATATACAGCTAATGGAAGTTGCTTTAACCAATGAACTTCAAATGTTGGTTTCAAATGTTATTTTAGGACTTTGCTCAATTGTTTTTATGTTTCTATTTGAATGGAGGATTACCCTTCTGCTTATTGTTCTAAGTACTTTCTTAGCAGCGATTAACATCCTTTATGCAAAACCAATAAGGCGCATAAGTGACAAAATTCAAAGTAAATTTTCTGTCTTGACACAAAGATTTCAAGATATTTTAACAGGTTATTACACAATGAAAGTGTTTGGAATAGAGAGAAAATTGCTATCAGATTATGAGGCTGAGAATAATGAAGTAACAAAGCTTTTAATGAAAAGGATAAAGAACAAATCTTTTTTAGAGTGTACCAACTATTTCTTAGGTATGACCAGCTTCACAGTAACGGTAGGAATAGGTTGTATTATGGTACTAAATAAGATTACCGATTTTGCTACTATTACTGGTATTGTAATGCTCCAGATAAATGTTACTAATGCGTTTTTTGTTATTGGAGCGTTTGTTGCTAAAATACAGACCTCCCTAGCTGGAGCTTCAAGAGTGTTTGAACTTGAAGATATCCCGTTTGAACCAATAAACTACAATTTAGAAAGCAGGACGTCATCTAAATGTATGGTAATGCTCGATAAGGTGTCTTTTGGTTATGAAAAAGGGCATACTGTCCTAAAGGATATAACCATTAAAGTAGGCAAAGGAGAAACCGTTGCATTGGTAGGTGCAAGTGGTGGGGGAAAAAGTAGTATTGTAAAGCTTTTGTTAGGCTATTATCCGCCAGACAAGGGAAATATTGTTATTAATGGGCAGCCTTTAAAGAATTATACTCTTCCACAGTTAAGGGAGATGATAGCTTATGTGCCCCAAGACACCTCTTTATTTAATGCAACCATTAGAGATAATATCTTGTACGGAAATGTTTTAGCCGACGACGAAAAAATAATCGAAGCTTCTAAAGCAGCCAGTGCTCATGAATTTATTATGGGACTTCCCGAGGGATATGATACAAAGGTTGGAGACAAAGGAGCTCTGCTTTCAGGCGGCCAGAGGCAAAGGATACTAATTGCAAGAGCATTTCTAAAGAATTCGCCTTTAGTTATTTTAGATGAACCAACCTCAGCTCTTGACGCAGAGAACGAAAAGCTTATCAAGGAGGCCTTGCAAAAACTTTTAGAAGGCCGTACAGTAATTGTCGTTGCTCATAGACTGTCTACAATAGAACATGCTGACAAAATTTATGTAATACATAACGGAAATGTAGCAGAAGAAGGAGAACCATCGGAGCTTATTCAAAAGAAAGGTATTTATTATGCGTTAAATAATAAACAAAATATAAATAGTCTGACAGTATAAGAGGAGGGCAGCATGCTTCCCATAAAAGTATTGATAGCCGAAAAACAAGCTCTTTTGAGGGATAGTTTAAATACAGTGCTTAATCTTCAGAAGGATATATGCGTCGTTGGAACCGCAAAGGAAGGTATTGAAGCTGTAAATAAGGTGAAATCGATTAGCCCGGATATTATTCTTTTGGATATATGTATACCAGGATTAAACGGAGTTCAGTGCACTAAGATAATAAAGTCAGAGTATCCCAATACAAAAGTAATAATATTGTCATCCATATCTGATGATGAATATATCATTAATTGTATTTTACATGGAGCAAGCGGATATGTCTTAAAGGATATGGATACAAACATGCTCTTAGAGGCAATATATGATGCTGCCAAAGGTAAAATGACAATTGACCCAAGTATTGCAGCTAAACTTGCTCAAGGTTTTGCAAAAGTATCTGCAACATTAGGTGATTCAAATAATGACAGATTCTTTTCAAAGAGAGAAAAAGAAGTTGCTGACTTGTTAGTAAAAGGGCTGACAAATAAAGAGATATCTTCCTCACTATTTATTTCTGAAGGAACATTAAGAAACTATGTTAGTAAGATTTACAACAAAATCGGTATAGGAGAGAGAACTCAAGCAGTGCTTTACTTAAAGGAGAAAGGGTTTGGTTAAGGTGTTTCAAAAAAATTCATTATTCAAAATTTATAGTTCAAACCTAATAATGAAGCTATAAAGCTTCAAATATAGGAACATTATTTTGCAATGCAAAAAATGTAAATCGGCTTTTTTGAAACACCAATTAACCAGTTGCTTTTTGGGGGATCACATAAAGACAATACTAATACATATTATGACATGTAATTAAAACGTTGGATATTTATATTACAAAAAATATGATATTAGGCACTATTCTATTTGATTTACTGGTGTTATATTTATTAACATATTCAAACATTAATACCTTTGTTTGCTAATAATGTGTGATCTCATTAATGCTATATAGATTTAACCTTAGTATTCGTTATCTATATTCCAAATTAAGTTCGCTTCATTAGTTTAAACAAAGACAGTAAAAATCAAATTAATTTATTAGGGGTGGTAGCTTATGAAGAAAAGTTTTATCAAATCAAAGTGTTTTTTGATGTTGTTTGGTTTTATTGCAACAAGTCTTCTTGGCAATACGGTAAATGCGGCAGATTATCTAACAAAGGATTTGAAAACCCTAGGAGGGAATTGGTCACAAGCGACAGATATAAATGAAAGTGGTCAAGTTGTTGGGGTTTCTCTAATTTCTAAAACATCAGGAAGTACACATGCCTTTTTGCTGGAAGATGGAGTAATGAAGGATTTGGGAAGCCTGCAAGGAAATAATGCTTCTTATTCATTTTCATATGCCAACGATGTTAATGACAACGGACAAGTTGTAGGGCAGTCCTGGGTTACAAATACAAATGCCCAGCCTAGTACGGGACATGCTTTTCTATGGCAAAATGAAGTGATGGAGGATTTGGGAACATTAGGAGGAAATTGGTCGCAAGCTGAGTGCATAAATAATAATGGGGAAGTTGTAGGAATTTCAGGAACACTGCCTTATGATGGCAATCCTGCTAACATTGATAAAGTATCCCATGCGTTTATATGTAAAGATGGTCAAATGAAAGATATAACACAATATATTATCCCATATTTACCACCAGCTTTTGTCCTTGGTGAAGAACCTATAGAATATATTAAAAAACTCCAGAGTGGGGCTAAAGCTATAAATGATAAAGGCCAGATTGCGGGCTTTATTCAACCAATGCTAGGTGTGCCACCCCAAGCGGTAATATGGGATCCTATTCCTAATACCGACGGATATGCACTGAATATCTTAAGCATGCAAATGACCGCCCAAGGGCCAGTGTTTGTTAATATTGATGGCAGGCAAAGCTCGACTGCTTGTGATATAAATAAAAATGGACAAGTTGTTGGCACAAGTAATAATTATATTAACGTCGGAAATGCATCTTATGAGAAAGATTCTGTTGCATTTATTTGGGAAAATGGAGTAATGAAGAGTTTAGGAACTATTCCTGTGGGTACAAATAACGATACGCCTAAAGAAGTAGTGTCACAAGTTTGTAGTATAAATGGAAGTGGTCAGGTAGTTGGTTTTTGTAATAGTTATGCTCATGAAATTGATGAAAATGGCAATAGAGTAAATTATGAATATGATACACCAACAGAAAAGACTGCTTATATATGGGAAAATGGAGTAATGAAGGCGTTATCAGTGGATAATACAGTTGCTTATAGCATAAATGATAAAAGTCAAATTGTTGGGATTGGTGCTTCAGGTGGTATGCATGCGTGTTTATGGGAGTATGGAACAGAAGAAACACAAGATGAAACATCAGAAACAACTTTTGTCTATGGAGATTTGAATGGTGACAGTAATTTTGATTCTATAGATGTTTTTATGATTGAGTGTTATGTGATGGGTAGCTCTCACGTTGAATTTACATATTCTCTATGGCAAATAGCAGGTGATGTGAATGGAGATGGTAAAATTGATTATGTTGACTATTCACTTATGAAAGCAAAATCTATTGGGCATATGGATAAGTTCCCGATAGAATACATACTAGGGCTCTAGTGTAAATATTGAAAAGTGGACGAAATGCAACATACCAATTGTTATGATATGGCAATTGGTATATTGTGTTTTTCTCTAAATTTTTATATTTTTTGGAATCACCTTATTTAGAGCAGGTGTAAAAAAGTTACATGTAATATATTACTTTAATTATAAAATATGACAATAACTATGACTACTGACACTATACTTATTAAGTACTCAAAATATATAATGAACGTGCAATATACATTTGGTTAGGTGTAAAAATATCAAAGGAGGAATTTATCAATGGCAAAGAAGAAGATTTTTATATTATTTATAGTGTTGGCAGTGATTTCTATGATGGGGACAGTGAATTGTCTTACGGTAGATTTGGATAATCTATATAATTACCGTAAGCTTGAAGCAGATCTTAGTTATAATGCGGATGTGGCAGAATTGCTCAAGGTAGACAATCAAACAGGCCATATCGCATTACGTACAGCTAAGGTGGCGGATGTAAGACTACGTACTATTTATACTATTGATGCAGAAACTCAAGCAGCAGTGGATGAATTAATGGGTAATATAAAGATTAATGCAATAATAGACGGCGGTGTTTTTAAAATAAATGTTTTAAGCAAAAAAGACAACGCAGATTACTGGACTTGGAAAACGAATACATATCCTCTAAGCTCTGTACAGATTGATTTTGCAATAGTAGTACCTGAGAAGTTTAAGGCATTTGATTTAAATACTCTTACAGGTAACATTAATGTATCGAATATTAATGGAACATTAAAAGCTAATACTTACACAGGGAATATCAATATTATTGATGCAAATATAGTTGGAGATAGCGTTATTGATGTTAAAACAGGAGACATTACAACTGAAGCTGTTATCAATCAAGCAGACAAATTGAGCCTTGCTACTATGACTGGAAGTGTAAAACTTTGCATTCCTGGTGACACAGGCGTAAGTATTAATGCTTCATTAATGACTGGAAATATTAATGGTAATTTTGGAGGAATGCTTGTTGGTGAAAAAGATATAACAGGTATGTCAACAGTTTCAAAAGTTTATAACAATGGTGGCACAGATGTAACACTTAAAACAATGACAGGAGATATAACTGTTAACGAACTTGAATAGTATGAATAGTTTCTTAATGGACCAAGTACCGAAGTTAAGTACTACACCTAATCAAGTATGCGAGTTTTGATAATTGTTGTCGGCATCAAGAACTTTATATGGTTCATTTCCTGGTAATAAGATCGATGTATATAAATAAATGAAAAGAAAAACGAAAATTCTCGGAGATTTTTATGAGAATTTTCGTTTTTTTAGTTATGATCAAATAAGTTATAAATTTTATTGACTAGCGTTTATACGGTAAAGAGCCAATCATTCCAAGCAAGAATTGTCTCATTAGTGCAAAGTCTATAGCATTTGTCTGACCGTCAACATTAACATCGGCAGCAGTTATGTTTAAACCTGAGGTTGGAATACCAAGTAAATATTGTCTAAAAAATGCAAAGTCTATAGCATTTACTTCGCCATCATTATTTATATCGCCATATTTAATTGATGGATTTGAAGGTGTAGGTGTAACCGGTGGGTTTGTATTTTGTGGTATATCACAGTAGAATTGAACCATACCAGCCATAGCACCGACTAAACCTGCATTATAATCTATTCCTACTTCAGAACATGTAAATTTGTCTGTCTCATCAGTATATCTATCACTACTATCAGGACCACCAACTAGTGCACCAGTTAAAATATTCTTTGCAGGACTCTTCCAGTCGCTCCAACCTACGTATCCACTAGCTGCTCTATGATGTGGGTGTTTAGGATAATTTGATCCGAATCCGATTACATAGGACATGTTAGCTGGGTTGTCACCCAAAATATAATCCATTTGCGATTTGGCAAAGCTCTTAGCTGATTCATCTTTGTATAACTTGTAGTATACAAGTGCAAGCATACATTCAGCTGAAGTATATCTTAACGTACCCCACGAGTCGAGTATTTTTAATCCGCCATTTGAAGTAGTAATACTGTTCTTCCAATAGGACAAGCTAGAGGTTAGGGCATCCTTGTATTTAGAGTCTCCTGTAGCTGATGCACCAACTGCTGCAACAGCAAGCTTCATATCGTTCCAACACATAGTCCAGTTTGTAGAAGGTGAAGGTACCCATGAATTAACATCATTTAAGTAGGAGTTGTTTTTCTCTATAACGTATAGCCACATTGCAGCCCATGCCATGTCATCTTTCCAATCGCTTGATGAATAAAACCCATCTCCATTTCCAACACCAGGGTTGTTTTTACCAAGTGCATACAGTTCTTTGGCAGCTGCAAGACATTTGTCTGCATATGATGAATCAATACTCTTGTAATTTAAGTACATAAGTGAAAGAGCTCCACTATACAAACCGCACACATCTGCAGCTCCTTGTCCAGAACCCATATAACGCTTTATTGTTCTTGATCCTGTTTGTGCTTCTGGTGGTCCCCAATAATCGTGATCGGAAGGATCACCTACGTGGTAATAATATTTTGAAGCACTTTCACGGCAGCTCATAAAATAATCGGTGAAATACTTGAGGGTGGATAGCATTTTGGTGGTGTTTCCGGAAGCATCAAAACCTCCCTTGAACTCATACAGTGACCAGCCTAAAATGGATGCGGCGTATCCGTTTGTTATACCGAATTTGATATGGTCCCCACAATCATGGAAGCCTCCGGTAAGATCAACACCAACGTCACTTCCATCGGTGGTATGACATGCAGATCTCCAATTGAATACATTGTCAGACGCTACATCTTTACCACACTTGTTAGCATCATAAAACCAAATCGAATACTTTAAAGCTTCAGGATAACTTGAACTAGATATGCTTGCTGCTGATACGTTAAAAGCTGGCACGATAGCAGACGAGATAGACATCACAGCTACCATCAAAATCGAACATAACTTTTTCATTTTCTTAATCTCCTCCCAATAAAAAATCGCTTTTTTCTATATTATAATAATACTATATTATTTACCAATCAACAACCTTAATTTGCATATATACAAACAGTTGATTTAAAGCTGTCAGAGGCGGAAATGATAGCCTCCTAAGGCTTATTCAGTGCGGATTTGTACATGGATTTTTTAGTTTTTAGCAGGAATTTATATAAGTGAAAATTCAAGTAGGATCTCTCCGGTATTTGTGATATAATAGTGATGTCTTATAGGATGTTGTTAAGTAAGACTTAAACTAATAAATATCTTCTGGTTTTCTTATGAACTTTTATTCTCTTGAGGCAGCGTGGTCACGCTAATAGCGCTATATTTAATGCGGAAATTATCAGTCATAAATATATCCAACCTAAGAATTTCTATGTTGTTGGCGGAATGAAAATTTTCAGGAATCTTACTTAGCTCCAATTAAGAGTAAATACTTTTTATAATGGAAATTGCCAATAAATTTGCCTCGATTGCCAAGGCAAAATATAAACAGGAAGGGTGAGGATTTATACAATGGAGACAAAGACTACGGATGACATAAAGAAATTTAAAACGCGGCTTACAAGATTTTTAATGGTGTATAAGTTTGGTTTAGATGAAGTTAGTACAAAAATAGATATACTTAAGCAGGAGTTTCAGTATGTACATGAGTATAATCCTATTGAACATGTAGAATCTCGTATAAAGGCGCCTGAAAGCATTATGAAAAAAGTTCGAAAAAAAGGATGTGAATTATCAATACCTTCAATAAGAGATAATATTAATGATATAGCAGGGATTCGCATTGTTTGTTCATTTACTTCAGATATTTATAAAATAAGTGAAATGCTTCAAAATCAAAAAGATATGAAAATTATTGAATACAAGGACTATATAAAAAAAACCAAAACCAAATGGCTATCAAAGTCTGCACCTAATTATGGAAGTACCTGTTTTCATGTCTGATAGAACAGAGGATGTCCGGGTAGAAGTTCAAATTCGTACAATTGGAATGGATTTTTGGGCAAGTTTAGAGCACAAAATTTATTACAAATGTAATAAGGAAGTTCCTGAAAAATTGAGGAATGAACTAATGGATGCAGCCAATACTGTTAGGCAACTGGATATGAAAATGGAGCTAATAAATAAAGAGATTAGTGAACTTAAGGAGTATAGCAGTTTGGGAGAGGAAACACAAGAGATTATAATTAATAATCAAAAATTTTATCTACCGAAGGATTTTTTTAAGTTTTGAGTTTTACGTATAAAATAAGTATTCACTACGAAAACAACATGGCGAAAAGGAATTATGCCGGTTCAGAACAGTACTTTGCCCAAGTGATTTGCGTTCGGGATGGAAAAATGGAGTCCCACGCTTTTAATTATGGATATGCATGAAGCACAACAAAGAAATTCCTGTACAGGATGATTTTCTCCAATGGATCTTTTCATCCTGTACAAGAAGTATAGAATCAAAAACAATTTTTATGTCAAGGTTCAATACCCCATACTTTGTTGCCTAATATGTAAGCCGGAGTCTTATCCCATGATGCAAATGATGATGATTGTGCGTTAAATGAATAATCATTAGACTGAGTATAATTGCTCCAGTCACATTTCGCTTTCTGGATCATATTCTTCTATGGATGTAGAATAACTATAATCCTCTGTAGTGCCTCCAAAAGTGTATATTTTGTCGTCTATGACTTCCGCATTGAAATTGGATTTAACAACAGGCATAGCCGGTTTTGTGCTCCATATGCCTGAAACCGTATCAAAAACATAAACAGAATTTGTAGGAGTATAATTGTTCTGATCATTTCCACCCAGTACATAAATCTTGTTATCAACTGAGGCTATCCCTGCATCAGTTAACCTGGCAGGAATATTTGTCTTAGCTGACATTATTCCAGTTTGGGGATTGTATTCACTTACCATATCATACTCAGGTGACCCACCAATTATATAAACTTTATTATTTGCAGTAACTAATGATGTATACATTTTATAAGGAACAGTAGATTTTGTAATCCATGTATCACTTGCCGGATTATATTCAAATAGTATACTTTGTAAAAAATCCGAGGTTCCCATAACATAAATCTTATCACCTAAAGCTACAGCTCCGGTAAAATGGTACGACGGATAGGCATTTTCCTTTGAAGACCAAAGACCGGTTTGAAGGTTATATGCCATTACTGAATTCATTTCATCATTATTTCCGAAGACAAATATATTATTGTTTACTGCAGCACAAGCCAAACTATATCTTTCAAAAGGCAGACTATTATGAATTGTCCAGTTAGATGAGGGATTAACAGTTCTTGTGCTGTATATTTTATTCATAACAGCCTGACCGTCACATATTTGCGGATATACCGCAGTTGAATTTATAGTTGCTCCGTTCTCATTATCTATAAGTTTAAAGTTTTTTAATACTGTTGATTTCTCATCGAGGTTTGTATCGTTTACACTTAAATACCAATTGCCATCCGGATTTGATATATTACCAGGACTGACATCAGTCAAATCCAAAGCAACCGTTGCATCGCAAGGAGTTGTGCTTCCATCAAAAGCATAATTTCCTCCCAGATTATTCCCAAAGGCCATAGGTTTCCATATTAATGCCGGGCTTGAATCGGTAATGTTGGAAAAACCCACATAAGTACTTATCTGATTTCTTGAAGAGTGGCTGAGTGTAAATTCTGCAATGAACTTAGGTTTATATGCCTGCTTGACAGTTATCCAGTACATATCTGAAAATGCAACTGTTCTCAGGTCGGCAGATGGGCCTCCAGTGACAGATGAAATGCTGTTTAAAGCATCATAGCATATCCATATGTAACCATTATTACCCCAGCTTGTTCCC
>CAYXPB010000044.1:21864-24233 GCA_964466645.1 uncultured Acetivibrio sp.
GCTATTTTAAATGCACCCTTTTCACCACTTTCAACCATGTTGTTGTTGTTTAAATCCACCCATATATCGTCATTATAGCCAACTATGACCATGGCGTGTGAGCCTTCGTACCCATCAACCATGTAGCAGGCTTGCTGACCAACAAACTGCGTATCATTTGTAGTGCCAGGATCATCATTAACTTCTTTTGTCTTCCAGGAATAGATATTAGTTGATATTGAAAGAACATATCCATCAGTCAACATGGTTTTTATGTCACTTAAGTCACTGTCATCAGGACTCGTTACCAGAATACCATCACCATTGACCAAAGGAACATACCCCATTTTATCAATTTTGAATTTCATGGCGTTTTTATAAATCGATGCCTGCGTAGGCCATTCCATATAGTTCTTTGAATTCAGCGTATCCCCGCTATATGGGAAATCACTCCATAAAGCTGCTCCGTTTTGGCTTAAAAGTCTATAAGCACTTGAGTGATCCGAGCCATTATCATTGCCACCATTTATAAAGTTATATGTCCATTTTGGAGATAATTTTGTAGTGTTATCAGTATCATCTTTTGCGTTCCATCCTTTAGAACGTGCTACCATATAAGTCATCTGATAATATGTAGTAGCAAAAGCCACACAGGAATTGAGATCCCCCTGACTCCTTATAGAAGGAAAAGCTGCTAGTGTGCTGTTATCAATATTACTTGGAAGTGCAGAAGCTGCTAAAAGACCATATGTTGAATCGTTTGAAACATTGGTGTTTTTTTCGGAAGATAGTAAATTTGATTCACCTTCTACCTCTTTTCCTTCTTCTACTGCGATGTCATCACGAAGAGATTCCAATTTCTTAATCTTACGTTCTTTGTTAATTCGTTCAAGTCCTAGTTTGTTAAGCTTAACTTCTTTAGTCTTAATCATGTTTTCTTCAATCCATTTAAGACCTTCTTCACTTGGCTCTTTGAGCCCTGTTGAAGTTTAATGTGTGTTTTAAGGTTCAATTAAGTGTTGTCTGTTAGAATGAAAACAAGAAGTGTTTATTAAGGTGATTTCTGGGTCTTAATAATATTTTATGAATACAAGTGTTTTTTTGATAGATGAATATTATATTGTGGAAATAGCTTGACTTAATGATCGTAAAATTAAAATGATATATAAAAACAAATTTTATGGAGGAGTATGTATGAAAAGAAAATGGTTTTTAGCTTCTGCAGTAACGCTGAGCTTGTCAGTTAGTACTTTGTTTCCTATCGTATCGTTTGCAGCACAAATTGGAGATTTGAACAATGATAGTTCTGTGAATTCTCTAGACTTTGGCTTGTATAGAAAATATCTTTTAGGATCTCAACAACTTGATGATAAATCAGTTGCAGACCTAAATGGTGATGGGCAGGCAAATTCACTTGATTTTGGTCTGTTAAGGAGATATATTCTAGGTTTTGATACGGAAATAGGAAACGGGAATAGCAATAATAATGGCGACAGCGGCTCAAATAGTGAGAATAAATTGGAATATGTAGAAAAGATATTTGGTCAGGAAATTATATCTGTTGAAATTCTTGCTAATGAGTCTGATTGGCAAACTATGCTTGCTAATGCTACGAAAGAAGAATACATTAAAGTGGATGTCGTGGTTAATGGCACTAAATTCACCGATGTAGGTATTCGTCCAAAAGGTAATTCAAGTTTAACGCAGGTTGCTAATTCTAATAGTGACCGTTACAGTTTCCGTCTGAAATTTGATAAATTTGTAGAAAAACAAACTTGTTTTGGTCTTGAAAGTTTTGTACTTAACAATATGTTGGGTGATTATACATATATGAAGGAGTATGTAACCTTTGATATGATGAAAATGGTTGGCGTCAAGGCACCTTTATTTGGTTATTCCAACATTTCAGTAAACGGCAAACCTTGGGGCACCTATTTTGCTGTTGAGCTATATAATAAGAATTACGAGGAGAGAGTTTTTGAAGACAAAAAAGGTAAGCTGTATAATGTAAAAATGTCATCGGTTGATAATGGACAGCCTCAACAGGGAGGCTTCGGTGGTTTTGGAGGCTTTGGAACTAGTGGGGGTGGATCTTTGGAATATAAAGATGACAATTCTTCTAGCTATCCGGATATATTCACAAACGGAGTTGGAACTACCGAGGAAGCTGATTATCAAAGGGTTATAGCTGCACTAAAAGCTTTATCAAATGGTACAGATTTAGAAACCTATTTTGATGTGGATGCTATATTACGTTACTTAGCAGCACATACTTTTGTAGTTAATCTTGATAGCTACTCATCGTTTATGGCACAGAATTATTATTTATATGAAAGAAATGGACAAGTAACTATTTTGCCTTGGGATTATAATTTTGCTTGGGGAGGATT
>CAYXPB010000045.1:0-23844 GCA_964466645.1 uncultured Acetivibrio sp.
TATCGGAGTTCAAGGTTATATTGGCTGTACCTGTAACACCATCACCAGAAAACTTGTTCTTTATAAATTGAACAATATTTGAAGGACGATTCACTGCATAGTCCTTAAGTGCTTTAACGTTCTGGCTCCATGTCTTATCTCTCGTGTTAGTAGAAGTCACTTTAAGGTACTGCCAACGGTCAGCATGTTCTACCATTTCGGGAGTTAAAATAGCCTCAAATTCATTTATTTTTTCAATTACACGCTCTGAAACAAAGGATGTATTTAATTGATCTGCAAAACAGTTTATAAACTTGTTTCTAAACTCAGTATTCTGAAGCAAAGTCTTTAATAGGAAAGTAGACCACTCCGGGTTACTAGTCCCTTCTACTCTATCACCTACCGCATACTTTAGGGTATCATGATTCACAGGTTTATTGTAAAGCCCAAAACCAAAATCCGTATCTTTTAACATCCATCTCCATCTACCGTCCTGACCAGAGGCTGCTTCAGGATTATACTTTCCATCATCAGTATTATATTTCCAAATTACAACATTATTTGCAGGCCAATCTGTGTTGCCAAAGAAAATCTCTGCGACATTATACACAATATAGTTATCTATATCAATTTTCGTCTTGATATACTCATATGTACTAGCTTGAGAAATAGAATTTTCTTTTAGGTAATTAATTACTTCGTTAGTATATGCATCCACATCCTCCGAAGTGCCTTGTTGTATATCAAATGACAATTGTTGTGCTGGACTTATTTGCTTAGGCTCGATTATAGCAACCTTTTTATCGTCAAGATTGTAATGATCCTCTACGTACTCTTTATCATAACGCTCACGAATATAGTACACTCCCCAATACTCACCATTTAGAAATAAGATTGCAGGTCTTTGAGCTTGGGTATCAAGTATGTTTATGTGAGATACCAAGCTCTGCATCATTTCATCTCTCATATAAGCAGAAGTCCAATCATTACCTGTATCCCTTAAAATCAAACGCTCAAAGCTTTTCATTTTCTTTCCGCTCCCGTTTTTGGTAAGTCCAGGAAAGATTTCATACTTAATTTCACCCAAATCGCCATATTGGCCATCAGCATATATCCTAAATGACTTTTGAGGATATTTTCTCGAGTATCCTCCGTGTATTCTTAACCCTATGTTTTGGGAAAAGCCAAGACTTCCATCATCTTCAAAAAACTCGACGTGCGCTGGTCTCTCCCACTCTTCTCCTGTTTTTAAAGAATTTTCTGTGTAAATTCCCACTACAGGATCAAACAAGTTATCATAATCAGTAACAAGGGAAATTACTGGCAAAGTATATCTTGTCTTTATTTCAGAATCAACAAAATATGTATGAGTTAAAACATTACTTTTTGAACCATCATCTTTAACCGCAACAGCTTTTAATGTAGTACCTTTAAAAACCTCTCCCTTTGGTGATTTCCATTGGTTCCAAGTATCCGTGGATATATTCTTAACCATTGACAATACATTAGCGTCTCCTGCCCTGCTCTTTATTTTAATACTGTCAGTGTATTGAAGTGTCCCCGAAACTCCTGGTAAAGGATCTGAACCATCTGTAGTATAATAGATTTTAGCTTCTGAATCCTCCGAAGTAATTTCTAAGTCAAAAGCTTCTGAGTAAAAGCCTCCACTTTTTGAAAATATAGGTTCTTTAACCAACACAGTTCCCTCAGAGTTATCCCCTAAAGGAGTAGCTTTTGTAAACACTTTAAATTCTGGATTTCCATCTACCTCACGTCCGTATGACTGATCATCCGAAAGGCTCTCAAAACTAAAAGAATCTACTATATCACCATTAGGTGCCTTTAATGTTACTTCTTCTCCTGAAGCACTCAGTTTAAAATTAGTATGTAGCTGTCCATCTATGGCCACCTTATTTTTGTCCGAAGCCCAAACAAGCATATATCCTCTTGCTTGAATAGTACATTGAGGAAATACCCAAGTTGCACTAGAATCAGCCAAAGTATAAGCTGTCAAATCAATAGCTTGTTCACCTGAATTATAAATCTCAATCCAGTCAGAATATGCTCCTCCATTGATTCCATCATCTTTATCTTCTACATCTCCGTCCCTAATTGTTTGAGCATTTGTAGCCATAATTTCATTAATGCATATCGTCTGGTTCTGTGCACAAACTTGAAAAACTTCACTTGGTGTTATTATGAGCATCAGCATAACAACAGCTAAAAAAACCGCCACTACTTTTTTCATTTTGTTCCCCCTCTTAAATTCTTATATATATGTAAAATTTTTAATCAACATAAAAACGTATTAAAAAACACGAAAAATTTGACCAATTAGGTTGTTTAAATCTTATAATGAACTCAATTTTTACATAGATAACTTGAGTTCAATATACAGATTTACATGATGTCTCAAAAAGAAAAAGTAAGGCATGTAAAGAACTTTTTGAGAAACATGTAGAACCCTTGATCAAAAAAAAATACACATTTGCTATTTGAAACGAAAATAATCGAATGCTACAAATTATAGATAGAATAGTTAATTATGTATTGAGGCGTATAAAGCTAAGCATATTAAATTTTTTACAACAATCATTGTACAACAACAACCTTAAAATAACCTTAAGAATTCCACCTGTTACAGCAATTCAAACTTAATATTACCACTTACAATAGCTAGTATTTTCCAACCTCAATTCTATTAAAATAAACTCTAAATGTTCTAATCCTCACAATCTTATTATAAAAACTTCACTACTAATTTTAAATTTTTTATCATTTACCGATATAAAAAAAAAATAACCTTCGAAACTCTATAGTATGAATAATAGGTCTTTAGAATTATTTTATCATAATAAGTATAAAAATTCAATTGGAGGAAAGCTTATGCGTATATTAGTAGTGGAAAATGATCTTTATTTGTCAAAAGCTTTGAGTAGAGTTTTAAAGAAAAACAGCTATTCTGTGACTTGTGTACATAATGGCGATGATGGTTTAGACTTTGGGCAAACAGATATATATGATATTATTTTGCTAGATGATACACTTCCGATTATGGATGGCATTACTGTATTACAAAAACTTAGGAAGAGAAAAATTTCGACACCTGTAATTTTATTAAGTGCTCAAAATGATTCAGACTCAAAGGTTACAGGTCTTGATAGCGGTGCAGATGATTATCTTGTAAAACCTTTTTCTTTTGATGAACTATTAGCACGTATTCGTGCGTTAGGAAGGCGTAGAGGAGAGTTTTTATCAGATAATGTATTGCCTTACGGTGATATTGAATTAAGTATAGACAACCTTAAACTATCAACCGAGTTAGGAGAAGTCGCTCTTACCTGTCGTGAATGCGAACTTCTGGATTTCCTTATAAGAAGAAAAGGTATTATTTCTCCTAAAGAAAGGATTATAGAAAAACTTTGGGGTTATGACTCTAGTGCAGGTTCAAACCATGTTGAGGTTTACATATCCTTTTTGAGAAAGAAATTAGAGTCTATCGGCTCAAATGTTGTCATTATAACCCACCGCGGTGCTGGTTATGAAATAAATACTATTGATAGGAGGTATCCTGCAAAAACATTACTCAAAAACTTAATCTAGGTATTTAAAATCATTTGTCGTTTTGTCAATAACAAAGCCAATAAACTCAAGTTTCATTAAAACGCAAAGTAAGAGATTTTTCAAATGGCTACTATAACAAACATAAACAAACACATCTCCAATAAACTATACACTCATCCTCATTAATATTCCTATCACAGCTTTTTATAACACAAATACCAATCCATACATTGTAATCCCTTAGGACATTTTATTCTTTCTAACAATTCATTGTAGGTTTTTGGTGGCGGTACTACTACCGGTTGGCCCGGATACCAATTTACAGGTGTTACAACTTTTTCCCTATCAGTTGTCTGCAATGCATCTATAAGTCTTAATATTTCAGGTATATTTCGGCCATTTGTAAGTGGATAGTTAAGTATTGCCCTTATTACTTGCTTATCATCTATTACGAAAACAGTTCTTACAGTTTCTGTAGCACTAACCTCTGCTGCGATCATGCCATAGTTCCTTGCTATTGAACCGTCTCTATCTGCAACAATAGGAAATGGAATAGTTATACCTGTATTTTTGTAAATATTGTATACCCATGCAAGATGAGAAGGATTGCTATCAATACTTAAACCTAGAAGCTGAACATTTCTCTGTGCAAAATAAGGTGCCATCTGTGCAAATGCAATAAATTCAGATGTGCAAACAGGGGTAAAATCACCGGGATGAGAGAAAAAAACAATCCATTTCCCTGCAAAATCTGAAAGTTTTAAATTTCCAAAGGTCGTTTGTGCAGTAAACTCTGGAGCCTTCATACCTAATTGAAGGTTTTGAGTCCTGTATAGTTGATATTGTTCCACAATACATCACCCTTCTTTAAATATTTTTAGCACTATATTATATGAATAGGACAAGTATTCTGTAGCATATCCAATTAATTATTCCCCCTGTTTGCCTCAGCGAAATTTACTACTTTGATTGCAGCTTTTAACTTCGGCATTTGTTTTAAAAGTACTTACGTTTATTCTACATTTCCCGGGAAATATCTACAGCACTCGAGTGTGTTCTCTTTAGATTTCATGATTCACCTTACATCCATTCACTTTCTTCGACAAACACCTACATGAAAATTTTTCATTTGTCTAAAAAACACCATAATGATAACATTATTTATGAAACCTTAAAGAGTTTTATAAATCCATAGTAGAGGAGTGTTGTATAGTGAAGTCAAAAAGAATGAAATTTATTTCACTATTTCTTTTAGTTTCCCTTTTTGCAACCATGCGTCCATTGAATATATACGCTCAATTCGAATCCTTAGCAGGGTCTGCTGTTTTAATCGAAGCCTCAACAGGCCAAGTTCTATATGAGAAAAACTCTGAAGTATCCATGCCTCCTGCTAGTATTACCAAAGTAATGACCTTGCTGCTTGGGTTTGAAGCAATTAGTAAAGGCACTGCAAAATGGGACGATCTTGTAAGTATTTCTGAAAATGCCTGGAGAATGGAAGGCTCAAAAATGTTCCTTGAGGTTGGAAGCAAAGTTTCTTACAGAGATATTATTAAAGGTATTTCTATAGTTTCTGCCAATGATGGTTGTGTTGCATTAGCTGAACATCTTTCAGGAAGCGAAAGAGCATTTGTAACAGTTATGAACCAGCGGGCAAAAGAACTCGGAATGACGAGCAGTACATTTAAAAACTCAACAGGATTACCTGAAGAGGGGCACACTCTATCAGCAAAAGATATAGCGACTTTATCGCTTTATCTTATACAAAACTACCCGGAAATACTGGAAATAGAGTCAACAACAGAATTTACCTTCAATAATATCCGTCAATTTAATAGAAATCCACTCCTCGGTGTTTATGATGGGGCCGACGGTTTAAAAACAGGATGGACGGAAGAAGCTGGATACTGCTTAGCTGCTACTGCAATACAGAACGATATCAGGTTGATAGCGGTAGTATTAAATACAAAAAACGAAAGCGAAAGAAAAACTGCTTCTCAAGAGTTGCTGACTTATGGCTTTAAGAATTTCAAGGTTCTTGAATACAAAAAGGCAGGAGAGATTGTAGATAATATTAATGTAAGTAATGGTAAAAAATCTACTGTCCAGCTTAAGTTAGACAAAGATATAAAAATAATTGTTCCGATAACTAGGGAAAAAGATATTCAAACAGCAGTAGTGAAAAGCACCCCATCGCTTAATGCCCCAGTTACTATTGGTGTTTCTGCAGGAAAATTCGAGGTTAAACTAGATGATAACATAATAGCAAGCAGTGGAGTATCCACAGTAGAAAGTATCGAGAAATCAGGCTTTTTCAAATGGCTTTTTGAAGGACTACGTAGCTTTTTCTCTAAACTTGGCAAATAATTGGGAATAACGTGTTTGTTTATATTTCTACTTAAAAAGGATGAAAAACACTTTAAGAAAATTCACTTCGCTCACGGCTTAGAAACCTTGTTTTGACGGTTCGAATTTGTAGTTTAGTTGTTTAGAGGCTGTATGAAGGGAGTACCTATTGTTTTAGTGTCAAACGACTCCATTACGTCATTTGACACTAAAACAGGCTTATACTTTAATTAGGTTGTTTTTTACTGTTTTATTGTTATAGCTAGGGTTTCTAAAAATCGGTTTTTATTCCGAGCAATACCTGTCTCATCCTTGCGAAGTCTATTGAATTTACTAGTTGGTTGTTATCCACATCAGCAGCTAAAAGCTGTGCTTCTTCTAGATCTTTTGAACCTAGCAAATACAATCTCAAATGGCCAAAGTCTATTGAATTAAAACTTCCATTGCCATCAATATCACCCTTTACAACATTAGTTGAAGTAGGTGTTGCTGTTGGAGCTGCCGTTTTAATAGGAGTTACAGCAGGCTCTCCAGGTTCTTTACCGTAAACTTTAACACCATTGTCGTAAATAGGAATATATTCAGTTCTTTCTCCAGTTTGTGGTGAGGCCTTTTCCAATCCCTTAAAGGAAAAATCATTTGTGTTATCCCAAGCCGCGAATCCGTTAGGTGCGTTTAGCGTAAAGTAAACATCTCTCTTGTAATCATTTATTCCGCCAGGGAAAATATTGGTTCCGGTAAAATCAACATTTACATAGTAAATATTCTTTGATGAGTCCCACTCAATAAGTTCCGGTGATACTTTCGCACCATTTGTAGCATTTGCTGAAACAGTGATGTCACTTGCTTTATATCCTGCATCAACAACTTCAGATATATCAACAAAGTATCTATATGAGAGTGTATTACTTGATCTTGGAGGCCATCCTGTCATATTTGCTAAAGTAGCTTTCATATTTGTAAAAGTTGGTCCCGAAGCGTTCATCGCACCAAAAACAACAAATTCTTCACCCACAGGCTCAACCGCATTAAAATCAGCTATAGTTGTACCGCCGTATTGATCGTACATTCTTGCTAGTATTCCTACAAATCCTGCATTATAGTCACAAGCAACTTCATTTGCTTGAAAGTCGTTAATTGTATCAACATAAGTATCACTTACACTCGGTCCCCCAACTAGTGCTCCGTAAAGTATATGCCTATGTTCAGTAGGAGTAGTCATCATTGCTTCCCATCCACCGTGAGCACTTCTATGGTGAGGATATTTAGGAGGGTTCGTTCCAAAACCCACTACATAACTTCTACCAGCACTTCCGAGGGCATAATCTATCTGGCTTTTTGCAAAATCCTTATAGTCTTTTGATTTGGTAGAACTACATCCTGACCAGTCAGCATAAACATCTGCTAAAAATGCTGCCGTAGTTGCATATCTTAAGGTACCCCACACATCACAAACTGCAAGTCCCTTAGGAGAGTAAGCAACACGATTGCCATTATAACCTGTAGACCACCAGTCTAAATTATTTTCTATGCCCTGTTTATATAAAGAATCACCGGTAGCTCTTGCAAGAAGTAAAAAAGCGCCAAATAACTTATTATCCCAACAATGTCCCCATGCATATTTAATTGTTGTTGTACCAAGTTCCACTTCCCAATTAGGTTTGTATGAAGCAGCCTTATCAAGGTATTCAGAATCTTCTGTTGCAAGATATAACCATGCTGAAGCCCATGTAAGCTCATCATAAAACCCACTAAATGAGCTATAATAACCTTTAGCAGCCTCGTATCCTGCATCACTCTTAGTTGTATCTGCAAATGCAAACAATTCTTTTGCATGCTCAAGACATGTTGAAGCATAACTAGGATCGGTGTCTTTAAATATGATTGAAGCTACAGCCAATGCTGCTGCTGTTTCCCCAACAACTGTACAACCTGGGCTTGCAGTAGTTACCTTAAACGAAGGTCTTTCCATCTGCATTACCTCTGGAGGACCCCACCATGCATGATCAAGGGCACCATCACCAACCTGATAGTAATATACATTTGGACTTGGATGACACTTAATGAAATAATCGGTTGCCCATTTGATGTTATCAAGTATGTAATCAAGCTGACCACTCTTTTTGTAGGCATCACGATTTTCATAAACGCTCCATGCAAGCATTGTAGAAGTATATGCCATTGGAAGATTAAATTTGGCATTATCTCCGGCATCATACCATCCGCCTGTCAAATCTAACCCTGCATCCGACCCGTCTTCCAAACCTGAATCTCCACGCCAGTTAACCCTGTTATTATCAGGTAGGTCACCGGATCTTTGCATTTCATAAAAAATTATTCCTTTCTGAAGAGCCTCTCCATAGTTATAGGATGCTGCTGAAACTGAAGAATACGGTACAAAAAAAGCCGCCATTAGTGATAACACTGTAATAAATGCTATCGGTTTTCTCATCAATAAAACCTCCCTAAAATTATTTATATGTTATAATGAAAAATTAAAACCTTGGTTATATAAGGCCATTTCAAACCACATAATGTGCAAGCATTCGTAGATGTTGTTTGCACAGTTATTTAGAAAACATTGCACTAGTGTCATTATTTATAATAGTTCGAGCTGTACACCTTTTTTTAGTCCATGCAATTCTATACTTAATTTAATTATTTTAATCATTACTACTTACCTTATAGAATTTTTAAAATTACCCTATCAAATATTCAAAAAACAAATAAAGTCAGAAGAAATAAGATTTCGCAAGCGATGACTTATTTCTTCCAACTCTTAACTACAATACTTGCACTTTTATCTATTACTTAAACACTTTAAACTATATTCAACGGACAAAGTTTTAATATAGTTAGTTCATGCCTAAAAGTCTCATTCTCAAATATCCAAAATCTAGAGAATTAAACATTCCGTCCTGATTCATATCAGCTGCCACATCACCATATATGTAAGGAAATTTGTCAATTTGTCCAAGTAATTTCATTCTCATAAATCCGAAGTCCAAAGAGTTTACAGCACCATCAGCATTAACATCCCCTAAAACAACTGATCCGCCATTTGAAGGAGTTGGAGTAGGAGCTGCAATTGTAGGTGTGGCAGATATTACTTCTTCATAAAGATTCGGGAAATTACCTGTAGTGTACAACAAGGTAATCATTTTTAAAGTTCCTCCATAATAGCAGTATGCATCAGGCTCTGTTACTTCTACATTTTCTTGGTGCATTGCTTTTGCGAAACTAAGATCATATCCTGTAAGAGACGAAGCTGCTATCGGAGCTACAAAGGAACTGTTATGAGCAGAACCAATTTGATTTCCGTTTATAGAGTATTCGCCTTTTATATTCGATGATCCAACCTTAATAAAGAACTTGTTAATAAGGTCACAGTTTGTTTTTGCTCGCTCATCCCCAAACCATAAATAGTCCAACACTGTTCTCCAAGGATATCTTGTAGCATCATAACTGTAATTGTATCCTTGACCCGAAGCAGGAGAACCATCTCCTGTACACCAGTCAGGTACAAGACCTGTTCCGCTGTTTTTGTTGTTTACACTAGCTATTATCTGGTAAGACTTATCTGCTACACTATTCCACTTTGTATTCCCTGTAAATTGTGCAAATATCTTATACCACGCAGGTGCAAAATAGGAAGGGTTTACAGTACTCCAACCACCCCAAGTATCACCAGGTTTTAGTATATCACCATCCAAACAATGCCTTTCCATATTACCTATTAAGGTTTTAGCTTCGTTACTGTAATTAATTGAACCGCTTGATCCCCAGAGCTTATGGGCAAAAATCAAAGATACAGCTATATCTTCGTCTGCATCTGTAGCACAGTTAGCCGAACCCTCACCCGATGCTAAACTACCGTCAGCATTAATATGCCATGACATAAGCCCTCTAGAATTGAAATGAAGCTTTACATATCGATAAAGATCATCAAATAGTGATTGTTCATTGAAATAAACCGAAAGAAGCATGCCATACCCAAGTCCTTCAGATACTGTATCATAGTTTACAGAACTGTCTCTCTGAACCCTCTTAAAACCACCTGCACCACTCGAAGTAATGTGTCTTCCCTTCCATGCTTCCCACTCTCTTAAAACTAAAGCATTTGCCTCATCCTGATTGTCCACAACAGAACTCAATCCATACTTGTATATTGCATTGTACGGAAATTTTGCTGCAGATACACTCCTGACATTGATAGCTAAAGTTGATGTTATCAATGAAATTAAAACTAAAAATATTGCGCCTGCCCTTGATGCTTTCATTTTGTATTTTCTTTTCACTAAACTTTCCCCTTTCGAATATTATTTATATTATTTAATCTCTTATATTGCCAAACCTGGTCGCATTTATAAGAGTTTGAATCATTGAAATCTCAGGTGCATCTGGCATTATCGATCTTTGCTGCTTTATATATAATCAGTGCTTTATTACATTATGTATAAATCTGCTCTATTAAATTAAATAATATGAATAGTTGTATAAGCTATTAATTTGCGCGACATCCTTTATAATTCTATAATATCATAGATGAAATAAAATTAACAAGATATATACATTTCTTCTCGAAAAGTTTGTTTGCTTAGCAAACTTTTGTGTTGAAAGTCTTATATTCCTAGAGTCATAATCCAGTTTTTGAGAAGATATTGTTCCGCTGTTTGCCGAAGCCGAATTTGCTACTTTTACTGCAGCCTCCGCTGCGCAATGTTCTTCCTGCGTTTTATTTTAACCCCCTAAAAAACCAACCATTCTCCGAATCATTATTAAGGATAGCAGCGATAAGGCCATTTCAGAAAATGACCAATACAATAATTAAGTCACAAAGCCCATAGATCAGATTTTTTGAAATAGCGATTGACCAGTTATTTTTAGGAATCACCTAATGAGCAAAATATATTACTCAATATTGGATTTTTTCAGAGCTAAATTTAAGATTACATTTTAATCATCTTAGTCGAAAAAATCAACAATTATGGTTAACATGCTTTTATCTTTGAATAATATAAAATTGTTTATTTTTACAAAAGTTTGACTAAACTATGAAAACAGCTAAATGGCATAAGGATATTATGAAAAAATTTAGATATCTCCCCTTTTTTAGTGCTGCTTTATATGCTATAATCATCAATATACACTTCTACTAGCAATACGTATGATGCTCTTTGCAGTACTTCAAATTTGAGGGGTGAAATTTTTGTCAGACATATTTTTCCCTAAGAGGAAAAGAAATATTCCTAAGGACAACAATCACACGGATGATGTTATCCTTACTATTAATAGAATAAAAGCCGGGGACAACTTATTAAGAAATGACTTTATCGACAAATACAAGCCCTTTATTTTAAAAACCATCTCCGGCGTAACGGGTAAGTACATTGACACTGAGAACAGTGACGAGTACAGCATTGGTCTATCCGCTTTCAACGAAGCCATAGATTGCTTTGACGAGAACAAAGGAGTGATGTTTTTTAAGTTTTGCTCTTTAGTCATTAAGCGGAGAGTATCGGACTACATTCGTCACAATAAAAAACACAATAAAGTTTTTCCTTTTACATATTTTGACGAAGCTGATAATAACAACTTTGAGCAGACTCATCTAAAAGCAATCAATGATGATCTGAATACTTTTGAATTTAGCGATGAGACAAAGAGCTTTGAAAAGAAACTTAATGAACTTGGAATAAAGTTTGAAGAGCTTGTTCGATCTGCACCTAAACATAAAGATTCAAAAATTCTATGTTTAAAGATTGCAAAGGCTATTGCCGATAACAAGGAAAGCTTTAATAAACTCGAAAAATTTGGAACAATACAAAAAACCGAACTGGTCAGAACCTTGAATATTAATAAAAAAACTATTGAACGAAATAGAATCTTTATTATTGCTGCCGCGCTAATTATTGGCAATGGGTTTTATCTATTGAGAGATTTTTTGGATATCCCAGAAGTTGGAGGGAAACATATTGAACAGAGTACAAAATGATGGTTCAGCAAGCTTAGGAGTAATTCTTAAGTTAAAAAAGAATAGAGTTATCGTAATGACCGAAAAACTCGATTTTATTGAGCTTTATCGTAAGCCTGGAATGCTACGCGGACAGAAAGTATGTTTTACTTCTTTTGATTTATGCGAATCCAGCCTATGGCTTTTCAACTATAAAAAAGTATTAAAATTTGCTTCTACTGCTGCATCGGTTGCTGCAATCTTTGTAATGCTATTTGTTGGATATAAATTCTTATTCCCGGTAAACGAATATGCTTATGTTGATATTGATATAAATCCTAGCATTGAAATGACAATAGATAAGGACGAAAATGTACTGAAAGCTCAGGCTCTAAACAGTGACGGACAGACTCTTTTAAATGCTGTAAAAGTTAAAAACACTGAGCTGGTAGATGCTGTTTCTTTGTTATTGAATAAATCTAAAGAAATTGGCTATATAAATTCCGACAATAACAAAATCATACTTACTACTTCTGTTAATTCTGATAAAGCATCTCAATCCAAAAGTAAAAATCTAGAAACTATTATAGCCTCCCTTAAAGAGGTTGCAGATAAATCTGGAGTAGAATCACAAATTATTGAGGTTTCTCCCGAAGATAGAAATGAAGCAATAGAAACCGGTATTTCAATGGGTAAATATTACCTATATAGCAAAGCTAAAGATGAAGGCATCAATATAACTATAGAAGAAGTTAAAAGTTCAAGTGTATCAACTTTGCTTAGCAAAGTTGCCCTTTTAGATAATACAGATAATCTTCAAACCCAAAATCCAACTCCCGAACCTATAGCAAAACCAACATCCACACAAGTAATTGAAAACACACCTATTGTTACAGTAACTCCTCCGGTTGTTACTGCAACACCCACTTATGCTTCAGCTTCCATTGTTACGCCTACACCTTCGTTAATACCTGAATTCACACCGTCACCTACAGCAAACAATGTAACTAGAACATCAGTTACTTCCTATAGGACAACCGAACCAGTTCGTACAACTCCTTCGCCTAAGCCCGTGGTATCAGTAACAGCAACACCATCCACGTGGCCTAATACAGTTATTTCACATCAGCCTTTCCCTGTTGTTACAACTACCAAAACTCCGAAGCCTAAGGTTACGGTTACAGTTACAAAATCACCTACGCCAAGGCCTATAACTACTACTGCAAAGCCAACAGCGACAATTTCTACTACCGTACCTATAAATACAGCTGTGAAAATAACGTCAACACCAACTATTGTGTCCACACCGACACCTATAATAACTATTATGCCAACAATTACATCGTCTCAGCCATCAACGCAAACTGATAAACCAACACCAGTTCCAACCATTGCATTTACGGCTTCACCAACACCAGTTCCAACTATTGCATTTACCGCTTCACCAACATCTACACCTGTACCTACGCATACTCCTACACCGACTATGACTTCAGCACCAACTTATACCCCTAAGACGACAACGATAATAACACCTTCACCAACACCGACAACTGTACCGACTGCAACGCCAACAGAAAGAATATCAATGAAGCTTGGTATGTATAATGAAGAAAAAGCAGGTTCAGCAAAAGAGATTCATCCTAGATTTAAACTCATTAACAATGGAAATACTCCAATTAAGCTATCTAGTGTTATCATTAGATATTACTATACTATAGATATTGAGGATAAGCAGCAGAGATTCTACTGTGATTGGTCAGATATAGGTAGAAGTAATGTAACAGGTGACCTTGTTAAAATGAGCTCAAGTGGAAAAAATGCAGATTATTATCTTGAAATAGGTTTTGATAGTACTGAATCTCTTGAGCCTGGAAGTAATATTGAAATCGCATGTAGATTGGGTCCGGACAATAGCATTGGAGACGGAAGTGAATTCTACAATCAATTGAATGATTACTCCTTTAATGAAACCGCGGGAGACTTTATAAGTTGGGATAAGGTAACAGTTTTTGTATCAGATTTTCTCCTTTGGGGTACTGAACCTTGAGATCTGTTCTAGTTAAAGCAAATGACTGATTAGTATATAATTGCCTACTTTGTAAGAATGAAAATATGGTTTTTATTCTTACAAAGTAGGCAATTTAATATTTAGAGCAATTACCAAAAAACAAGTGGTTAATTGCATTTCTAAAAGCATGGTTTACACCTTTTGCAAAGCAAAATAATGTTCATATGTTTGAAAATCCTTTAAAAACAACTTATACACTTTCACATTTCTTTTTTCTTTTAAGCTCTTGCAGCTTCTAATTTCTTAAGTAATAAAAAAGCCGTCTCAAAATATTCTAGATTAATCGAGACAGCTCTTTCATTAAACACATAAGGTGTTTCAAAAAAATTCATTAGTCAAAATTTATAGTTCAAACCCAATAAAATCAGCTTTTTTGAAACACCAATTGACCAGTTATTTTTTTGGAATCACACAAAGTAAAAGCTTCAAACAAATTAGTTTATACGGGTGCATATTCAAAAAGTGCACTTACTCCAAGAACTAAGCTTCAAGACTAAGTCTTTACACTGCACTGCTCGTCTATACAACCTAATATCCTACCTAAGATAGTGATATCCCATTTCCAATGCTTGTGATAGAAAGTATTTGGTTACCATCCCCAGCCTGGGAAACCGCCACCAGGGAAGCCACCGCCACCACTCCAGTTGCTAGTAGTTGTTGGCGAGGTTGTTACGGTAATTGTTGCAAGTGCTGAACCACCGTTGTATGTACCTCCTGTTATCAGTCCGTTTTCCTCAGTACCTCCCGATACATTTCCCCCTGAATAAATAGTATATGTAGAACCTTGTTTTAGTTCAGGTGACGAGAAAACAACATAAATAAAATTACGATTAGGTCTAGTTATAATAAGTGCTTTTCCTGTTGAATCTTTCACGCAAACAGCTGAATTTGCTGCTTGTGAAGATGAAAACATTGCAGCTATTGAATATTGTGAAGATGCACCAGTCGGATATTGAGCCATCATCGCGCTTGGACCTGTAGCCAAAACTGTTCCTCCGGTAACTGTAAATGTGCCATTACTATCTATAGCTACCTCAGGTTGCGATTGAGGTCCATGTACAACAACAGTGCCACCCTCAATAGTTAATTTTCCATTGCTATCAAGAGTATCTCCGGTTGTTGCACTTAAATATATATTTCCTCCAGTAATTATCAATTGACTTCCGTCATCTTGAAATGAACCTGTGCCATTAGTAGCATTTAAACCGTCATCCGTCGAATTGATATTTATATTCCCACCATTTATAGTAATGTTTGGAGCTTCAGCACCTTCTTCCGATTTTGTTACTTTAACAGTTCCTCCATTAATTACTATTCCTGTATCTGACTTAAAAGCTTGACTTCCTGCTGAAAGAGTCAAATTACCATCTTCAATTAGCAAATCTTCAGTTTCAGTTTGAAGAGCATCTTTATTTGCTGTAATATTTAATGTCCCACCTTTAGCCTTAATCGCTCCATTAGCATGAATACCGTCATTTACTGCTGATAGTACATTAATAGTTCCATTTTCAATAATAACATCATCATCGCCACATATTGCATGATTATAATTAGCTGTTATATTCAAAGTACCTTTTCCCTTTATTTCCAGGTCATCATTGCTGAACAATGTTGCCTTTAACTCTGCGTTTCTGTAAGACCTTCCATCAGCAAGTGTATTAGTTGTACCTTCTACTAAAGTGATAAACCCTTTATCAACATCTTCAAAATAAATAGCCGGGCCCTCCGAATTGGTTATGCTTGCACCACTGAGTCTCAGCTTAACTCTCTCTTTAGTGTTTACATATATCATACCGTTTGACAATGTTCCTGTAACTGTATGATCTCCACCAGCAGTAATATTTACTGTTGATCCGCTTACCGATATACCTGTACCAGTATATGTTATTGTATTTCCAAGAGTAATGGTACCAGTGTTATTTTCCCAAGCTTCTCCTGAGCCATTACCCGATGTAGGAGTAGGGGTTACTGTAGGTACGCCATCAGCTGGGAATGCAGTTATCAAACCCAATAGGTACTGTCTCAAAACTCCAAAATCAAGCGAGTTTGACGAACCGTCACCGTTTAAGTCACCAGCTGTATTATCACCAATTTGATAACCTCCCAAAAGGTACATTCTATACAACCCAAAGTCCAATGAGTCAATAGAACCGTCACCATTTAAGTCACCACGTGTAGCTGCATAGGAAAAAACAAAACTATTTGCTAGGAAAGTCAATAATACTGCCGCGGTCAGAAACCATCCTTTTTTCATAATAAATCCCCCATTTTTTAATATTTATATTTATCGCATAATTATATGCAATCATATATTCTAGGTTAGTCAAAAAACTGTTCAAGTGACCAGTTATCTTTTTGGAATCACCTTATATCTTCATTATACAATGAATTGCTTAAAAAAAGCTTAAAACATTTACCTTTTCACTCTTAACCACTTGTGAAAACTCATAATATGTGTTTTTATAAAAGTACACAAAATAATATTTTTTATTAAACCTAAAAAGCAAAGGAGGATTTATGGGAAAAGAGATTGAAAGAAAATTTCTTGTAAAAGGCAGCGACTTTAAAAAGATGTGCAGCGGTCATATCTACAAACAAGGCTATCTTAACAGTAATCCTGATAGAACAGTTAGACTACGATTAGTTGAAAACAAAGGCTTTCTTACCATCAAAAGCAAGGGAAATGGCCTCACAAGAGAAGAATTTGAATATGAAATTCCTTACAAAGATGCAGAGGAAATACTTCAAAGTATATGTGAGAAACCTTTCATCGAAAAAACAAGATACCTTTATAATTACAGAGGACATACATGGGAAATAGATGAATTTCACGGCGAAAATGAAGGGCTCATTGTTGCAGAAATAGAGCTAGAAAATGAAAATGAAAATTTCTCAGTGCCGGAATGGATTGGTGAAGAGGTCACATATGATTATAAATATACAAACTCTAGCTTAGTAACCAACCCATACAAGAACTGGAACAAGCAATTCACTTAGGCCATTTTTCAAAATAACCTATACAATAATTAAGTCACAAAGCCCATCACGGAAGCTTAAAAGCTTCCAAACAAAAGAGCATTATTTTGCTACGCAAAAAATGCAGATCAATCTTTTTTAAAATGGCAAGTGACCAGCTATTTTTTAGGCATAACCTTACGAAGAAAGCTGCCCAAATGGCAGCTCCTTCCGTATTTGTTCATCCTTAGGTATTATTCTTCACGAGCATATCCATTACTCCAGAAAAGTAACAAAAATAAAATTATGAACCATAACAATGTGTCATTATCAAATAAACCGCCTAAAATTCTATCAGCCATTTCAATACACATCCCTTCGATTTATTCTTTCATATTCTCTCAAAATACTGATTGTGATTCATACTATGCATAAAATCACTACAATGTTACTTCTTCATCAATCACATTTTTGAGCGACTAAATAATAGCTATGTTTAGAAACACAGAACTTTCCGATGGTAGGCTTTTAACAGTAAAAATCAAACAAATCATTTTAGATAGGATCTTAATAAAATGTGCATCAAAACTGAATACATGTTATAATTACTCTATACTTTTATTTTTGCACAAAATACATCAGACAAAGCTAATAACATATATAACTATTGTATGGGTCCTTATTTAAATTGGCCTAAGTAAATTATTAACAAGATATTTTTTATTGATTTTTAAGAAATGAGGAATGTAGTAAAATGAATGTAGAAAATTTAATCAGTTATTGCCTGTCAAAGGACAATGCTTATCAAGACTATCCCTTTGGTCCTGAACCCCTTGCCCTAAAGGTAAACTCGATAATGTTTGTAATGATTTCCAACAAAACAGGAAAACCAGCCGTTTCA
Source organism: uncultured Acetivibrio sp. (assembly GCA_964466645.1). GTDB lineage: Bacteria > Bacillota > Clostridia > Acetivibrionales > Acetivibrionaceae > Acetivibrio. The sequence continues at coordinate 17,770 of CAYXPB010000045.1, forward strand.
GTAAAATGCGATCCTTTTGTCGCTCAAACACTGCGAAATCAATATCCTTCCATTGAGGCTGGATTAGACCCTAACAAACAAGATTGGAATACTATTACACTTGACGGCTCCGTTCCAGACGAGGAATTATACTGGATGGTAGATCACTCTTACGAACTTGCCATAAAATAATATTACATATATAGAAACCCAAAATCATAGCTTATAAAGATTTTGGGTTTCTATTTTAATTTAGGCCATTTCAAAAAATAACCCATGCAATACTTAAGTCACAAATCCATCACGGAAGCATAAAAGCTTCCAAACAGAAGAACATTATTTTGCTACGCAAAAAATTCAAATCAGATTTTTTGAAATGGCGATTGACCAGTTATTTTTTTTGGGAATCACCTTAATTATTAATACGCTTTACCCCAATAGAGCATATGCTTTGCCTCGTTGCCGCAACATACACACTTATTAGATACTTTTTCTTGTTCAAACGGTATACATCGGGCAGTTGCAGTTGTCTTTTCCTTAATTGCTTCTTCACATTTTCGGTCACCACACCACATTGCTTTTATAAAACCTGGTGTTTCTTTTATTATTTTTTCAAATTCTTCGAAATTTGCAGCAGTATAAGTCTTATTATTTCTCATTTCAAGAGCCTTATTATAGAGCTCTTCTTGTACCTTGTCCAAAGTCTCTATAACTTTACCTTCCAATTCATCTAGCGATATAAATAATTTTTCTCTTGAAACTCTTGTTACAAGCACCGCTTGGTTCTTCTCAATATCCTTAGGACCTATTTCAAGTCTTACAGGTACACCTTTCATTTCATATTCACTATATTTCCAGCCTGGCATCTTGTCCGAATCATCGATCTTAACTCTAATACCTTTTGCTGCTAAGCTATCTCTTATAGCGTATGCCTTTTCCAACACGCCTTCCTTATGCTGAGATACAGGTATTACAACTACTTGGATAGGAGCTATCCTAGGTGGAAGAACCAGCCCATTGTCATCACCATGTACCATTATTATTCCACCTATAAGACGGGTAGACACTCCCCATGAAGTCTGGTGAACGTGCTGAAGTTGGTTATTTGGGTCTGTATACTGAATACCGAAGGCCTCAGCAAAACCATCGCCGAAATTGTGGGAAGTTCCCGACTGGAGGGCCTTTCCGTCGTGCATTAAACTCTCTATAGTGTACGTTGACTTTGCTCCTGCAAATTTCTCCTTATCCGTCTTTTGTCCTTTTATTACCGGAATTGCAAGCACTTTTTCACAAAAATCAGCATACACATTCAACATTCTTATAGTTTCTTCTTGAGCTTCTTCTTCAGTAGCATGAGCGGTATGACCTTCCTGCCATAAAAATTCTACTGTCCTTAAAAACGGACGGGTGGTCTTCTCCCATCTTACAACAGAACACCATTGATTATAAAGCTTTGGCAAATCCCTATAGGACTGTATTATGTTTGAGTAATGATCGCAAAATAGAGTTTCTGAAGTAGGTCTAACGCACAACCTTTCCGTCAGTTCTTCCTGACCTCCATGGGTAACCCATGCAACTTCAGGTGCAAAACCTTCAACATGATCCTTTTCTTTTTGTAACAAGCTTTCAGGAATAAACATAGGCATATAGACGTTTTCATGCCCTGTCTCCTTAAACTTAGCGTCTAGGTTCTTCTGTATGTTTTCCCATATGGCATAACCATACGGTCTTATAATCATGCAGCCTCTTACGCTCGAATAGTCAACCAAATCCGCTTTCTTTACAATATCCGTATACCATTGAGCAAAGTCAACATCCATTGAAGTTATTGCCTCAACCATCTTCTTATCTTTATTGTTCGACATGTCTCCAACTCCTTATAAGTTTTAATTCGATATAAAATATTGCCTTAGCTTCATTTTCTATCGAATACATCACCACTTCAAAACAACTATATAATTAATATTTTCATCTAGGTCATTTCAAAAAATAATCTATACAATATTTAAGTCACAAAGCCCATCACGGAAACTTAAAAGCTTCCAAACAAAAGAACATTATTTTGCTACACAAAAAATGCAATTCAGATTTCTTAAAATGGCAATTGACCAGTTATTTTTTTTGGAATCACCCTATTAAATGTTAATATAACAAAGTACCGCTGTCAATGAAGAACTTCATAGGTTTTAATAAAATTTTCAGTGCACCTTCCTCATCAGCTTTAGCCTATATTATTTCCAGCACTTAAAAATATACACAAAATTGAGCAACAGATAATTATCCGTTGCTCTTAAAGTATCACGTTATAAAAACGCAAATTGTATATGGGTAAAAAGGGTGTAATGATATAGCTTAGTAAAAATGTTCAACATAGTGTATATAACGGTTTAAGAATAAAAAACATAAATTACTGTGAAGAAAGAACATAGTATTAAAATATAAACTGTAAAGATTAAACGTATTAACATATCGAATTCAAATATTAACATATAGTCTAGTAGATTATTTTCTGCGTAGAAGCTAAAAACTTTATATATCGATTTATAAATACTAACTGTATAGATTGCAAATTCGTACTAAAACGCTTTTAACTAATTAACTAATAGTATAAAATGTAATAAAAACAAGTGTTGCTACATATAAAATATGTTGGTAGTTGACGTTTGTTATATCGTAACTAAAGATACTATATATAGATTACTGTATTTTTCGAATGTGATTAATATAATTTATTCATCACACCCCTCAAATTTTCCCAAACAACTTATATTAATATTTTCGCAAAAAAACGTAATATATTCAATATACAAATTTCACAAAAATTATTAAAATATAAAAATACTTTTGTATATATCGTACATATCCTTATGTCAAATTCACATATTTACACCTGTCCTATTTCTAGAATAGACCTAAAAAGAAGTCCGATCAATAAATATATCGGACTTCTTTTATTTTTACATTAGCTCTATTTTTTATATTTTTACTACAGTAAAATTAACCTTTTCTCCATTTATATTCCATTCCTTACTGTAACCTTCTGCACTTCCTTGCGAAATCTCATTTGCAAGTGTCTCATTTCCAATTACCGCCTTATTTCTGCTAATTATATCTGAAATCTTTGCATTATCAACAAAATATAGTTTTATGTGGTCTTGTACCTCAAATCCTGCTTCCTTCCTCATTGTCTGGATCTTACTAATGATTTCACGTACAAAACCTTCCTCAATAAGTTCAGGTGTGAGATTAATGTCTAAAACAACAGTAGTATCCCGTTCTGTTTCAGACACAAACCCTTCCTTCTGTGAAGTTTCTATCAACACATCAGTTTCTGCAAGCTCTATAGTAGTACCTTCAATTTCAAAAGTCACCATCTCACCTTTAGCAAACTTCTCCATAACCATATTGTCATCAATTTCTGTAAGAACTTTAGCTATATGTGGAACAAGCTTACCATATTTTGAACCAAGAGTCCTTAACTGCGGCTTAAATTTATACTTTGTAAAGCCTCTTGCATCATCGGTAAATACTACTTCCTTCACATTTAATTCATCCTTTACAAGCTCATTAAACATTTCAGGAAGCTCAAAGCTTGCCTTAACATGTATTCTTGCAGCCGGTTGTCGGTTTTTGATATTTTCAGAGTTTCTACATGCGCGACCTAATACCACCAGTTTTAAAACAAGCTCCATGTTCTTTTCAAGTTCTTTGTCTATGATTTTTTCATCCGCAATAGGGAAATCGCACATATGAACACTCTCTAAAGCTTCACTGTCTATATTCCTAACAAGATTACTATAAATCTCTTCAGTAATAAACGGTACAAACGGCGCTGAAACAGTAACTAGCTTTACTAGAACGGTATAAAGTGTCATATAAGCATTTATCTTATCTTGAGTCATATCCTTCTGCCAGAAACGCTCTCTGCTTCTTCTTACATACCAGTTACTCAAATCGTCAACAAATTCCTGTATAGCTCTTGCTGATTCGGTAATTCTGTAATTTGCCAGATTCTTATCTACTGTTGCTATCAATGTGTTCATTTTTGACAATACCCATTTATCCATTACTGAAAGCTTTTCATATTCAAGCTTATATTTTTTCGGATCGAATTGGTCTATCCCAGCATATAGCACATAGAAAGCATAGGTATTCCACATTGTACCCATAAACTTTCTCTGGCTTTCACTAACAGCCTCTTCATAAAAACGGTTTGGAAGCCATGGAGCACTATTTATATAGAAGTACCAACGTACTGCATCGGCTCCTTGCTTATCAAGCACCGACCATGGGTCAACAACATTTCCTTTGTGCTTGCTCATCTTTACACCGTCTTTATCGTTTACGTGGCCTAGAACGATAACGTTTTTGAAGGCCGGCTCGTCAAATAGAAGCGTTGAAATTGCGAGCAAGGTATAGAACCAGCCTCTTGTCTGGTCAATTGCTTCACTTATAAAGTCAGCCGGGTAATTATCCTTAAAAATCTCCTGATTTTCAAAAGGATAATGCCACTGAGCAAAAGGCATTGAACCGGAATCAAACCAACAGTCTATAACCTCAGATACCCTCTTCATTTTTCCTATACCACACTTAGGACATTTCAATAAAACATTATCTATAAATGGCTTGTGGAGCTCTATATCCTCCGGAACATTTTCTCCCATTTCCTTAAGTTCGGCAATACTTCCAATTACGTGACGGTGACCACATTCACATTCCCATATAGGTAGCGGAGTTCCCCAATATCTTGAACGGCTAAGCCCCCAGTCCACAACATTCTCTAAGAAATTCCCCATACGGCCTTCTCTTATATTGTCAGGCAGCCAGTTAATCTTGTTGTTGTTCAAAAGTAGTTTATCCTTAACGGCTGTCATTTTTACGAACCAAGTATCCATTGCATAGTAAAGAAGGTGAGTATCGCATCTCCAACAGAAGGGATAAGAATGCTCGTAATCAAGCTTTTTGTATACTAAATTTCTTCCTTCCAAGTGTTTAATTATTAGTGGATCGGCATCCTTAACAAACATACCCTTCCACTCTGTAACACAGTCAATAAAGTTTCCCTGTTCATTGACCATTTGTACAAAAGGCAAATCATAAGCTTTACCAACTTTAGCATCATCTTCACCAAAAGCAGGAGCTGTGTGTACAATACCTGTACCATCGGTCAGTGTGACAAAATCCCCGCCTGCAACATAGAATGCTTTCTTATCAACCTTAACGAAGTCAAACAACGGCTCATATTCCATTCCTATCATCGATTGGCCATCCATTTTCTCTAGTACTTCATAGCCTTCACTTAATAAGGATGATGCCAGAGCTTCTGCTAATATATATACTTCACCAGAGCATTTAGCCTTTATATAGGTTTCACGCGGATTCACAGTTAGTGCTACGTTTGAAGGTAGTGTCCAAGGTGTAGTAGTCCACGCCATAAGGTATACATTTTTCTCACCTTTAACTTGGAATTTTACATATATTGAAGGTTCTTTTACATCCTTATAACCTTGTGCAACTTCATGGCTAGATAGCGAAGTTCCGCAACGCGGACAGTAAGGAACTATTTTGTGACCTTTATACAAGAGATCCTGATCCCATATTTTCTTTAAAGCCCACCAAACCGATTCAATGTAATTGTTGTCATAGGTTATATAAGGGTCTTCCATATCAGCCCAATAGCCAACTCTGTCACTCATCTGCTCCCATTCGCCCTTATACTTCCATACGCTTTTTTTACAGTTTGCAATAAAAGGCTCTACACCAAAATTTTCAATCTGAGGCTTTCCATCAATACCAAGCAGTTTTTCTACTTCCAGTTCCACTGGAAGTCCATGGGTATCCCAACCTGCTTTTCTCAATACTTTATAACCCTTCATTGTCTTATATCTCGGAATAATATCCTTTATAACACGAGTCAATATATGTCCGATATGGGGCTTCCCGTTTGCAGTCGGAGGGCCATCATAAAAAGTAAAGGTCTCTCCATCTTCCCTCATTTCGATACTCTTTTCAAATACCTTGTTATCCTTCCAGTATTTCAAAACTTCCTTTTCCCTATCAACAAAGTTAAGGTTTGTCGATACTTTTTTATACATT
>CAYXPB010000046.1:0-23412 GCA_964466645.1 uncultured Acetivibrio sp.
CAGTAGATGATATTTTAGACGTTATAGATCAAGAAGTCACAGAAGACCTTTATAAGATGGCTGCAATGCAACCATCAGAAAAGGAATACTTGAAAACAAACAATTGGGCATTAGCAAAGCACAGAATACCATGGCTTTTAATACTGATGATTTCCGCTTCTTTTACGGGAAGTATAATTAAAAGATATGAGAACGCAATGCAGTCAGTAATCATATTGGCATCTTTTATACCTATGATTATGGATACAGGTGGAAATTCTGGTTCGCAGTCTTCAACGCTGATAATAAGAGGGTTGGCTTTAGGAGAATTAAAGCCTAGTGATATCCTGAAGGTTCTACGGAAAGAACTATGTGTAAGTTGTATTGTTGGTGTTATACTATCTTTTGTTAACTTTTTAAGGATTTATTATTTTGAGAAGACTGATATATTAGTAGCCATAACTGTGTCATTTACATTGCTTTTGACAGTAATTTTAGCTAAGGTAGTCGGTGGTGTATTACCTATAATAGCTAAAAAGCTCAAACTTGATCCAGCAATTATGGCAGGCCCAATAATAACAACGATTGTTGATGCTGTAGCTCTAATGCTGTATTTTACAACGGCTACATGGCTGTTGGGTATATAATCGAATGATTAAGTATTATCTCTTCCGTATTTTTGTTCTCCCAAAACACTATAATCTAGAACTGCCAATTTTCCGCCTCTTTTTCACTCTGTACAGTCCTTACGATGCTTTAGCAAAAAACATTACTACGCCTTAAACCCTCTTTTATAAGGGTGAGCATATTATAGATGCCTTTTAAATTATTTTAAAGACGCCTTGAACATATTGGACAATTTGAAGCACGCCTGAAAAATTCCCTCGTTAACATACTTGGCATTGGGTTTAAGTTTACGTATATCTGCCTTAAGAGGATCATTTTTTAGCGATGCAAGGGTAAAACTCCACATGCCGCCAGGATAGCTTGGCACAACAGCTTTATATGGTCTTACTATGGGATATAATTCATTCAAAATTCCATAGGTACTCTTGAGAATATCTTTATTGAATATGGGTGATTGACTCTGGCAAACCATTATTCCATCTTCTTTAAGGCATTTCTTTACATTTCCGTAAAACTCCTTTGAAAACAATTGAACCGCGGGACCTATAGGATCAGAAGAGTCCACTAATATTACGTCATAGCAGCCTTTTTTATCTTCTACGAATTTCACTCCATCAGCAAATATAAAATTCACTCTGCTATCTTCGGATGTGGTTCCTGCAATTTCAGGAATATGTTTAATACATTCCCTCGCGACTAATTCATCAATCTCTACAAAATCCACCCTCCGAACTTCCTCATACTTCAATACCTCATTAGCAACACCACAATCCCCACCGCCAATTATCAGAACATCTTGGGGCTTGTCATGAGTCACGAGAGGTATATGCGAAATCATTTCATTGTATATATGCCCATCTAATACAGTAGATTGAACCACTCCGTCAAGTACCAGAGATTTACCAAAATCATATAATTCTACTATATCTATCTGTTGATAAGGAGACTTTACAGATGAAATTATCTTCTTAGCCCTATAGTCTAATTTCATGTTATCTCTATCGTTTTCAACGAGCCAGATATCTCCCTCATCATATTTAAAATGTTTTCCTAACTGTTTTTCTTTCATTGCTTATTATCCCGATCTCTTGTATTAAGTATTAAAGATCGGGTTTTCCTCCCTCCCTTATGTATAAAAAATATATACTAACAATTAATCAGTTGCTATTATATCATAAGAAGCATTCTAAAACCACCTTGGAATCTTGTAAATCCGCAATAAACCAATCATATCTTAATTGCAAAAGTAAATTCCACACATAGAATATCGAACAGTGGAAAAAGCAAATTGCTTATTTCATTTTATCTACAATTTTTTAGGCAATGCGAATATATTCCATGGAAGAGTACATTGCGGAATGGAATAAAAGTATTATAAGCTACATTCGTCCACATAATATTGAAATTAGCCTCGAAGCGCCTCTTTCGAACAAAACGAAAGAGACAGAAGCTAAGGGGCACGATGCCCCATTGCTTTTATTAGCACGACTTGTTGCAGGAATTATCGAACCCTCCAAAGCCATTGCCACAGCAGCATATCAGGATAATAGCAATAATTATTATCCAGGTCCAATTAGAACCAAACCCAAACCCTCCACAAAAACCGCCTCTATCTTCAGACATATCTAAAATCCTCCCTTATTAGTTCTTATAGTATTAGTTTATGAGGACTCATAAGAAGTGTTACAAAAAATCCCCTGCAGAAAATCAGTAATCCTAAGGTACTAGTATCTATTTTTTTAACATGCAAATCAAGACAATAGTGTTTATATAAATACCAATTGGGTATATTATATCCAGTGTGAGACAATTGGAATTATTGATATTGAGTTGGAAGTCGTTTAATATAGTTATAGCAGGAACATTGATGGGGACTTGCTATTATATGAGCATTTCAAAAGAATTGGGAGGTTATATGATGAAAAAGTTTGCATTTGTTTCGGATTTTGATGGAACCCTTTCTTCAAAGGATTTCTATCATATCATTATTGAAAAGTACTTAGGGAATGAAGGTAAAGAGCTCTATAAGGAATGGAAGAAGACCAAAAAGATAAATGTGGAGTTTCTCAATAAAATATTTGGAGCTATTAATTTAAGTGAAAGGGAAATATTTGATGAAATCATTCAAATAGCCCTTGATAAATATGCTAAAGACTTTATCGATAATGTTAGAAAAAACGGTGGAGATTTTTACGTTGTAAGTGCAGGAACCTCTTATTATATAAAAATCCTACTCGAACACTTCGAGATAAAGGATGTGCCGGTAATATCCATGGAAGGTGCTTATTCAAATGGGGGAATTAAAATTACTCCTGATTCAAACAGTGAGTATTTTTCTGAAGTTTTTGGATTGGATAAACGGAAAGTTATTGAAAGCATAAAAAAGGATTATGACTACATTATTTTTGCTGGAGACAGTGAACCAGATCTAGAAGCGGCAAAAGCAGCAGATTTAGTGTATGCAAGATCCGAACTGGCTGATTTGCTGGACAAAGAGAATGCTGAGTTTACTACTTTGTTAGATTTTAAGCAAATAGAGAAAGATTTGATAGAAAAGGGGATTTTGGTATGAAGCCGCAAACACATAGGATATCTATTCCTGCGATTATGGAAGTTGGACCTAATAAACTCGAGGAATTGGATCGGTATATAATAAAATCAGGTATAACGAAAATAGTGCTATATATTGGTGATGGAATAAAAGATTTATTTGGAGAAATAATATTTGGAGCTTTGAATAAAAATAAAAGCCTTAAGATAATGGAAGAAAACTATTGCGATGAAAATTCTATGGAATACATAACAGCAAAAGCCTTTTCAATTCCTGCAGGTACGCAAGCTATTGTAGGGATAGGTGGAGGAAAGGTTCTCGATGTTGCTAAATATATAGCTTTTCTTAGCGATCTTCCTTTTATTAGTGTTCCTACGTCTACGGCTCATGATGGTTTTGCAAGTTCAGGGTGCTCACTTTTTATAAATGGGCATAGGACTTCTGTGCATGCTCGTATGCCCTATGGAATTATTGTTGACACAATGGTTATTAAGACGTCCCCGGAAAAATTCATATATTCTGGTATTGGTGATATTGTGTCAAAGGTAACAGCGGTATTTGATTGGCTTTTTGAGGAAGAACAAGGTGTGACAAGAGTGGATGATGTAGCAGTAATGATTGCAAAGAAATCGGTAAATAGCATAGTAAGAATGCCTTATAGCGATATTAAGGAGTTCTTTTTTATAAAGGAGCTTGTGGATTCTCTCACAATGAGTGGAATAGCTATGGAGGTAGCTGGCAACAGTTCTCCTGCAAGCGGAAGTGAACACCTTATATCTCATGCACTTGATAAAATGACTCCAAATCCTCAACTCCATGGTATACAAGTAGGTATTGCAACATACATAATGAGCTTAGTGCACAATCATAGATATGAAAGAATAAGGAAATTCTTTTCAGATACAGGCTTTTTCGATTTTGTGAAAACGCTTAAACTTAATCCGGAAGATTATGAAAATGCTATAGATATGGCACCTACCATAAAACCAAACAGGATGACCTATTTACATATAAAAGAGCACAGAGAAAAGGCAAAAAAACTTATTTATGAAGATGAAATTTTAGCAGATATATTTAATGTGATTTGAAATGATGAGGTTTATTAAAGGCAGATAATATTATAGAGTTTATTATTCTAAGGACAAGCACTTGACTTCGATGGCAAGTGCTTGTTTTATATGAGTTTCTAGTCATTACTAAACTGATCTATCTACGATATATTGCATAATTTCAAAAAAACTTTATTTAATAAATAGCACCACAAAATTCTAGATATGCAAAAAAACAAAAGAGTTAGCAAAATTGTATATACATATTTATTGCATTACAAGTGAAAACTTCTTGTATATAACTTTTTTGGAGGAATGATTATGAGTGAAACAGTATTAGAAAAAAACAGAGGGAAGAGTAAGCTATCATGATTCAGTTGAAGAAATGCTGGTGCGTATCAGAGAAGATGGAATGTCAAACGTATTTGATCGATGGACACTTCAGGAGAAAATTCGATGTAAGTTTTGCTTGGAAGTATTAAGCTGCAAATTATTCGCAAGGACCCTGCAGAATAAGTGAAAAAGGTGGACAGACTAAGGGAGTATGTGGAATTGGTGCCGATGCAATGGCAATGAGAGAATTATTGCTTCAAAATATAATGGGTGCAGGTACATACAGTCACCATGCTTATGAGGCCTATAGAACTTTAAAAAGAGAAAAGGAAAGATAATTCCTAAAGTTCCGCAGAGGGTTCAAAAAGCAATCGCTGGATTTTCTACAGAAGCTGTCTTAGGTACACTAGGCAACAAACTTGACCCACTAGTAGAGGTTATATCAGCGGGCAAAATTAAAGGAGTAGTTGCACTTGTAAACTGTTCAAGCTTAAGAAACGGACCGCAAGATTGGAATACTATCAATATTACAAAAGAATTGATTAAAAAGGATATTTTAGTTGTAAGTGGTGGGTGTGGTAATCACGGATTGGAGGTTGCCGGATTATGCAACCTTGAAGCAAAAGAGATGGCAGGTACGGGACCTAAAGAGGTATGTGAGTTACTGAAAATTCCTCCTGTTTTGAGTTTTGGTACCTGTACCGATACTGGACGTATATCAATGCTTGTAACAGCATTGGCGGATCATTTAGATGTAGATATACCAGATTTGCCGATTGCAGTTACAGCACCAGAATGGATGGAACAAAAAGCTACTATTGATGGTGTTTTTGCCGTAGCAGAAGGAAGAAACTTGGTTTGAAATAAACGAAAAACTATAATGGGTTACGTTGTAAGAGGACTCAATTGTTGTATCGTGTCAAAGAGCTTTGAATAGGCATGTTCCAATAGAATGAAACCAAAGAGGAGAATTCTATATAGAATTCTCTTCTTTGGTTTCATATAAATTATAAGTAATACATTTTGATGATTTTCTTGTTCTAGTAGTTTTGGGTTTGGCTTCTGAAGGATCTTTTTTTGCTCTAGTTTTCTTTGCTGTAGTACTTTTGCCAACCTTGTTAACGCAATTTTTGTTTGTGCATGAACCCTCTATCATTAGTGAACCACATGTACAAAATTCTGCCAATAATATCACTCCCTTATATATATAAGTATAACACAAAACAACACTTTTTAGTTATTAATTTGCTAATAATTGTTTTGAGGTTATTAGTTGTTGCAGAAAGGATTTGCAATAAGGTGATTCCCAAAAGAAAATAACTGGTCAATTGCCATTTTTAAAAATCTGATTTATTGCGCATAAAACCTTAAATATTGTATAAGTTATTTTTTGAAATGTCCTAAAGCGTGTGTTTATTAATTGAAATAAATTCTTAATGTAAAATATGAATCTGATTTTGATATTAAGGAATATAATATAGGGTGAACTCAAAAAACTAAATGATTCTGTTTGAAAGATTTTGTTTTATGTGATTCCAAAAATAACTGGTCAATGGGTGAGTTGAGTTTATTGTGGTGGAAATATATATATTGACTAATGAATTTTTTGAACACCTTATGGTCGTAGTGCAGTAAACATAATATGATTGATTTGCTTTTTGACTATGAGATATACAAATAATTAAGGTTTACAACGCTGAGCATATTTCTAATAAGGGTCTATCAAAACTTAAAAAAAAAGAATACTTAGGATAGCTTTCCAAAATAGATAAATTGATATATAATTATAATGATTTAATACTAGTTTTCCGATATATATTACAGTTGCTTCACTATTATACTTCAATAGGAGTTCGTTATTCATGTTTAAAAAAAAGATTCTAATAATTGATGATACCGAGTTTATGACAAAATTAATTACTGATATACTAAAAGCTGCAGATTATGATGTTGTCACTGCTTCTAACGGCATACAGGGGGTTCAGAAGGTGAGGGAAGAAAAGCCTGACCTTGTGATACTAGATGTAGTTATGCCTGTTATGGATGGTTTTGAAGTTTGTAAAACACTAAGAGATGACGAGAGTAATAATTTGATGCCTATCATTATGTTGACTGCTCAGGACAATGAAGATGATAAGCTTGCCGGACTTGAAATAGGAGCCGATGATTACATTATCAAGCCTTTTAATAGCAGAGAGCTTGTCAGCCGCGTGAGAAATACTCTAAAGCGTATTGACAGGAATAGGTGGGCAAATCCTCTTACAGGTCTTCAGGGGAATATAGAAATTCAAACTGAGATCAACCAAAGGATAGCAAAACGCATGCTTTTTGCGGTAATATACGGTGATTTAGATAACTTTAAAGCCTATAATGATGTTTATGGATTTGCGAGTGGAGATAGGGCAATTAAGCTTACAGCTGATATAATTGTTGACAATGTTCACACCAGTGGAAATCAGGGAGACTTTATCGGACATATTGGTGGAGATGATTTTGTCATTATCACTACTCCTGACAAAGCTGAAGCTATATGTAGAGGAATAATAAGTGATTTTGACGACAAGATTAAAACCCTTTACTGCGATGAAGATGTTCAAAGAGGTTATATTGTTACAAGTAACCGACAAGGACAAATTATGAAGTTTCCACTTATATCAATTTCTCTTGCAGTGGTAACAAATGAATCGAGAGAATTGATAAGCCATATACAAGTTGCAGAAATAGCAGCAGAAATTAAGAAAAAGGCGAAATCATTACCCGGTAGTACTTATGTGAAAGATAGAAGAAAAATTTAGCAATAAGATCTTGCAAAGCATTAATGCCTCGTGGCAGGTTTTGATTTTAAGTAGTGCCAGAGGCTTAGTTTAGAGGAAGTTCATTTTATCTCTATAGAAAACCGAGAATTAAAATGCACTAGGAATACAATTGGAGGAGTAAGAATTGGAAAAGGCACAAATTCTCTTTGATAGCTACAACATGGCGGTAGAGGAGAGCTATAACAAAATTTTCATGAGCAATAAATCATATGAATTATTAAATATAGAAGATGAGAAAATAAGACAGCATCTTGAAGAAGATCTTAAAAATTGGGCAAATACACCTATTGCAGATATAGGTGGAATTAGCCCTATAGATTATTGTCAAAAAGTAACCGATTTAGAACAGCTTATTGAATTGTTTAAATTGGCAGCAAAGGTATGTGACAGCGATATACCTGATCCTCTTTTGAACAGGTTGCAAACTTTTAAGGGTGATGCTATAGATCGCTTGTTGGGCTTAGCAGCGGATAACAAACTTCTATTAGGTGATGATGATCAAATAATATCGTTAATGGCAATCAGAACAATTGGGAAATGGAAGCCTGTCAGTTCCCTAGAACCATTAATCAAACTAATGTTTGAAATTAATGTAGAAAATGAAATAGTAATTGAGGAAATCTTAAATGCAATGGTTCAGATGGGTCAAAATGCTGCAAATCGTATTATGGAAATCTTAAATGAAAGTAGTAATATTGGAAACTTGGAAGAGTATTTATTGGACAGCTTGGTAAAGATTGGAGTAGCAGTAAAAGATAGAAGCTTATATGATTTGATATATAAATCAATAAAGGCTACCTTTAATAAAATGGAAAATAAGCTTTTTGGAGCGATCTGTCTCGGGAATTTTGGGGATGGAAGGGCAATACAAGTTCTTCGAGGTTTTGTTGAAAAGAACAAGAAGGCAATAGACTATGAGACTTTTTTAGAAATAAAGTCTTCTATCCATAGGTTAGGTGGAAGTGCGGAGGATCTTGATATACGTTATTAAGTAATATTATCGGGTGCACCTCCACTTCTAAAGTGGTCAGACGAATTAGTAAGGTCATATATTAAGTATCACTTCTAGGTTATACCTTCAAGATACACTTCCTATCGTTTTTAACCGGACATCTTGTTAAAGATATAATGTAATAAACTTTTTGACCCTTATATAAAATAGAAAAAGTGCATTTTTTGTACAGCAAAATAATGTTCCTATGTTTGGAAGCTTTTAAGCTTCTGTGGTGGAATTTCTACCGAAGATATTCAATAGGCTATTTTTAGAAATGGCCTAAGCAGTTAGCAGTTGTGAAAACTTACAAGGAGGAATTGCTGATATGAGATTTAGGAAAGGAATTTTTCTGCTTACCATATGTTTATTCTGCTTTAGCATGATTTTTGCCGGTTGTAGTGATTTTAAAAACCGAAAAGAAGTTTTAAAGGAGAGCTCCCTAAATATTAGTATTGGTGGAGAACCTGAAGTGCTAGATCCGCAACTAGCGATTGATGTTTATCCTATGCGCGTGATAAATGCAGTGTTTGAAGGCTTGTGCCGGAATGACGAAAAGGGTGTTCCAAGTCCTGGCGTTGCAAAATCTTGGGATATTAGTGAAGATAAGCTCACATACACTTTTCATTTAAGAGAGGCAGCATGGTCAGACGGGACACAAATTACTGCAAGGGATTTTAAGGATGCTTGGCTGAGGGCACTTGATCCAAATCCCGAGGATCATCAACCGGCACTAATGGGATATTTGCTTATGTGCATAGAAGGAGCTGAAAATTATTTATACGGTGAAGGCAGCAAAGAAGATGTTGGCATTGAAGCTAAGGATGAAAAAACATTGGTGGTAAAGCTAGCTGAGCCTACCCCGTATTTTCTTCAGATTGTATGCAATAGTGTGGCTATGCCTATAAATAGGGAGTTTTATTCAAAGCAGCCTTTAGTTCGAGGAATGAGTAAATATGGAGCAGCTGTAGAATATATATTAGGCAATGGCCCGTATATTTTAAAGGAATGGAATCACAATGTAGATATCGTTCTTGAAAAAAATCCAAACTATTGGAATGCAGAAAATATAAAGCTTAGTACAGTTGATTTCAGGATTATTCCGGATAATTCATCTGCAATTACATCTTTTAAAGCAGGAGAAATTGATGTTGTAGAGATTTCTGAGGCTCATCAGAGGGATGAATTGAAAGCAAAAGGGGATAAAGTAGAAAGCTATAATACAGGCGGAACACAGTATGTTTCAATTAACAATGACGATAGGTATCTTAAAAACTTGAATTTAAGAAAAGCCCTAGTATATGGAGTTGAACGTGAAAGCCTTGTGAATAAAGTAGTAAAAGACGGCTCAGAAGAAGCTTATGCCTTTGTAAATCCCGTTGTAAGAGGTGAGAAAAAAACTTTCCGAGAGGAGACCGGAGATCTGGTAAGAAAAGATAATACAGCAGAAGCCGAGAGCTTTGCGTTAAAATCCCTTGTAGAACTTAAACTTTCGGATATGCCTAAATTAACCATGTTGGTGGACGATATGGAGACTTCAAAAAGGGATGCACAAGCAATACAGGAAATGTGGAGGAAAAACGTAGGAATTGAAGTGGAAATAGAGACGATGTCCTTTGAATCCATTCAGGAAAGAATGATGCAAAAGGATTACCAAATGGTACTTCTGAGATGGGCAGGTGATTACAATGACCCAACTTCGTTTTTGGAGATATTTGAAACTGAAAATTATTTTAATATTGTAGGTTTCAAAAACTCTGATTATGATAGCCTGATGAGTAAAGCTAGGGAAGAGAAGGACGACAAAAAGAGAATGAATTTGCTTAGGGATGCAGAAGAATTGTTGTTTAAATCTATGCCTATATGCCCTTTGTACTATGTGCACAATAGTTATGCAGCAAAACCTGAAGTAAAAGGTTTAGTCAGAGGAAGTAGTGCAATTCAGGATATGGATTTTTATTGGACGTATTTTGAATAAGGTGATTCCAAAAAAATAACTGGTCAATGGGTGTTTCAAAATAAGGTGGTATAGGAAGGTGAAGGCATAAGGTGTTCCGATTTATATGTAGAAGGGTAATTCTATCACTTGTTACTGTGTGGATGGTAGTTACGTTTACATTTTTGCTTATGCACCATATGCCTGGACAACCTTTTGTAGTCAGAAAGGCTGTTCCGCCTCAGGTACTGGAAAATATAACCCAAAAATACGGTCTCAACAGGCCTAAACTTGAACAGTACTTCATATATTTGGGCAATGTTGTAAGAGGAGATTTGGGAATATCCATGAAGTACACAAACAGAACTGTAAATTCAATAATTTCCAAAGCATTCCCTGTATCTATGGATTTAGGGCTGAGAGCTCTTTTTATAGCACTTTTCATAGGAATTATCTTAGGAATTATAGCAGCACTAAACCAAAATAAACCTTTAGATGATATTACACTTTTTATAAGTGTAATTGGTGTAGCAGTACCGGAATTTGTACTTGGAACTCTTTCGCAATATCTGTTGTGCTATAAATTTTCTGGGTTTTTATCTCGTGTGACGGGAAGTAGTTTTAGACTTTTTCCTGTGAGCGGTTGGAAAGGTTTTAGCTATACATTGGTTCCCTCAGCAGTTCTGGCGTTTGGTGCAATGGCAATTATAATAAGAATGATGAGATCGAGTCTTCTAGAAGTCTTAGAACACAATTATATAGTAAATGCAAAGACGAAGGGACTATCTTCAAGAGAAATAATAATAAGGCATGGAGTAAAAAACGCTTTATTCCCTGTAGTATCGGTGCTTGGGCCTCTAACTGTATCCATTCTTTTGGGTTCTTTTGCTATTGAAAAGATTTTTTCAATTCCCGGTTTAGGGCACTACCTTGTTACAAGTGTTCAGGAAAAGGATTATACTATGGTTATAGGACTATCTCTTTTTACTTCTTTAATAGTAATCTTAGTCAACACCATAACTGATATTCTATATTCTATAATGGACCCAAGAGTCCAACTTAAGTGATTTATAATAACAGGTGATTACCATGTTTATAGGCAGAGCTGTAAAAGCTATAGTACAAAATAGAATTGCTGTAACCGCCTTGCTTTTCTTAGGACTAGTTTCTGTTGTCTCGTTTATTTGGCCTCTTCTTTCGGAGTATAACTATTATGCTCATGATCTTGATAATGCTTTTTTACCTCCCTTTAGGGGAAAACACTTTTTTGGTACGGATAATTTTGGAAGGGATTTGTTTGTGAGAGTATGTGAAGGCGCCAAAATATCATTTAAAATAGGTTTGGCAGCTGCACTTATTCAGACTTTAACAGGAATAATATATGGGTGCTTGTCAGGTGCTTACGGAGGTATAACCGACGAAATAATGATGAGGATTGTTGATGTGTTTCACTCAGTCCCAAGTTTAATAATAGTAATTCTTTTGACAGTTTTTATGGGACGCAGTGAAATGACTATTATAATTGCATTATCAATAACCGATTGGACAGCTATGGCCAGAATTATGCGAGGGCAGACGCTTTTACTGAAGGAGATGGAGTATATACAGAGTGCTAAGGTACTAGGTGTGGGAAATTTGAGAATTATTACAAAACATATAATCCCTAACAGCATGGGGCCTATTCTTGTAAATATGATGTTAAGTATACCGGCGGCAATTTTTGCCGAAGCTTTTTTAAGCTTTTTAGGACTTGGAATAGAAATTCCTAAGGCAAGTTGGGGGACTCTTGCAAGTGAGGGGTTTATATATGCTTCTTCATATCCCTGGTTGGTTATAATTCCTTTAAGCTTTATAGCAGTTATAATGATATGTTTTTATATTCTAGGGGATACAATAAAAGATGCACTAGGAGGATAAATGGAAAAGCTTCTTGAATTATCAGATTTTTCATTGTATATAAAGGAAAATAAAATTCTAGATGCTATAAACCTCTGTATTGGAAGAGGAGAGATTGTTTCAGTGGTAGGGGAATCGGGCAGTGGTAAGACTATGCTTGCAAAATCCATTTTAAATATAGTAAAAGGTAAACATTTCAGAAGGGAAGGTAGGATTTTGCTAGAAGGTAAAAGCATAGAAGCTTTACCGGACGATCAGATGATTAAAATAAGAGGAAAAAGTATAGGTATGATATTCCAGGAACCTCTTTCGTACATGAATCCTACAATGAAGGTTGGAAAACAGTTGACAGAACCTCTCACAAAGCATTGTGAAATTAACTATAAAGAAGCGGTAGAAAAACTTAAACTGCTGCTTGATAAGTTGAAAATTAACGACCTTAAAGATTACTTAAATAAGTATCCCCATGAGTTAAGCGGTGGAATGGCTCAAAGAGGCATGATTGCCTCGACGGCTTCGTGTCTGCCGAAGATAATAATTGCCGATGAGCCGACCAGTTCACTAGACTCAATAACCCAGAGGTCAATTACAGAGCTTCTAAAAAGTATGTCCTATGATTTTGGAATTTCAGTTTTATTTATAACTCATGACCTTAGCTTAGCAGATAAAATAGGTCAAAGAGTTATTGTATTAGGCAAGGGAAGGGTTGCTGAGGAAGGACAAACAAAAGATGTGTTTATAAATCCAAAAAGCGAGGCGGCATCTAGATTGACTGCTTCAGTATTAAAAAATGCATATGAATATGGTGGTAAAAGGGTATATGAAGATAAAGATATACTCATTAGAATTGCAGCAGTTGACAAACATTATTCGAACAATACATGTAATGTACTTACAGACATTTCGTTGAATTTATATAAGGGGGAAACGGTGGGATTAGTAGGAGAAAGTGGATGTGGCAAATCAACATTGGCCAGGCTGATTGCAAGGATTACTAAGCCATCGGCAGGGAAAATTCTGTATAGGGATGAAGATATATTTGAAAGTATAAATTATCCTCAAAAGGTCCAGATGATTTTCCAAAATCCATTTCTATCTCTCGATCCCCATATGAAGGTAGGGGACATAGTAATAGAAGGTGTTAGAAAAAAGCATTTTCGTAAAAAAGAGGCTTTGGATTTGATAAAGCTTTATTTGGAAAGGGTTGGTTTAGAGGGTGAAATAAGCACACGATATCCTCAACAGCTAAGTGGTGGTCAGTGCCAGAGAGTAAGTATTGCAAGAGCACTGATAATGAAACCAGAGTTGATAGTTTTAGATGAGCCGACCTCGTGTTTAGATACAGTTTCGCAGGCTCAGATATTAGAGCTGTTTAGAAAGCTTAAAGTTGAAAGTAAAACCGGGTATCTGTTTATAAGCCATAATATAAGGTTGTTAGCCCATATTTGTGACAGAATTGCGGTCATGTATAAAGGCAAAATTATAGAAACAGGGAGCTGTGAGGATATACTTGTTAAACCTGTTCATCCATACACTAAGCAGCTTATAAGTGTTTGTTATAAAGGGATGTAAATTATAATGTCTGTCCCTTTCCCCGGTGTGGATTGTAAATCAAATCTTCCTTTTAACAATTCTACACGCTCTTTAAGTCCTGATAGCCCAAACCCACCGTTTATAGTTTGATGTTTTTTGGATTGTGTTTTAACATCAAAACCTATTCCATCATCGGTTATCTGAATTGAAATACCATTTTCATATATTCTTAGATCAACGGTTACATTATTTGCCTGAGCATGCTTTTGAATGTTTGTAAGTGTCTCCTGTACCATTCTGTATAGGGCATATACAATATAGTGCTCAATTGTAGAATCGTCACCTGAAACAACGAAGTTGACATTAAGTGATGTGTTTTCCTCTAGAATTTGCAATCTGTTTGCAAGAGCTTTTGTAAGTCCATCATCAAGGTAGGAGGGCTTTAGGTCGTAGAGTATAGCTCTTATTTCTTTTGAGGTGGATTTTACATTTATATTTAGTGCATTAAGCTCTTGAAAGCCTCTTTCGGTCATGTCATTTTGAAAATACTTACGGGCAAGTTCAAGTTTAAGTGAAAGGTTTACCACAGCTTGGGCAGGACCGTCATGTATTTCTCTAGCTATACGCTTTCTTTCCTCTTCATGGGCCTTAAGTATTCTTTTACTTAATATATCCAGCTCAATATTTTGCTTTTTTAAGTTTCCAAGAAGTATTTGCATATTGTTGTACAATAGATTGTTTTCAAGTACTACAGCAGCCTGTCCCCCAAGCGAACTCATTATAAGTTCATCGGAATAGGTGTAGGGAATTATACTACTAATACCTAAAGGGTTTGTATAATCTATTTTTTCAGATTCATTCTTTTTCTTATTGATTAATTGAATTACACCCAAAATATTATTTTCATGATCCTTCATAGGTATTGTAAGGATGGATTTTGTCACATAACCTGTACGTAAATCGAAGGAGTTATTATGACGGTATTCAACATTTGTATCTAATTTATAGGCATCATCAATTCTTATGGGTTCACCTGTTATAACTGAGTAACCGAAAATGCTGTCCTTTGTAATTGTCGATGTATGGGCCTCAAGGTCAATGTCTATACTATTATTTCTGGAAATTATAAACTTTAGGAGTTTGTCTTCATAATTGTTACCCTTAATTGAGGTCCAATTGTAAGAATCCTTATCTATTACAAGGTATATTGTAGCAGCATCGGAAGATGTTAATCTGATACTGCTTGTTATAATCATTTCTAAAAGCTTAACAGTATCCTTTTGTGAAGATAGGGATTTGCCGATTTCATAGAATTCTCTAACCTCATATTTTAGTGATAGAATTTTTTTTCTATTATTTATCTCATTTGTAAGTTTGTTTATAAGAAATTGCTGATTGAGTTTTACTGTATTAACAAAATCAAAAATATTGCCGAAATTACCTATATAGCTTTGATCTTCATGATAAAAGCCGACAAGTATATAGTTCGAATCGTCCAAACGACTACTCAGAAAGGTGCTAATTTCGTTTAAGGATGGGTATTCAACAAACAATACCATAGGATTAGCATCAACTTCATGAGTACCTGATAAAAAGCTTTCAATGGTCGGAATAAAATCATCACAGTGTGTAGAATAATTGATTTGGTAAAATGTATTCTTTAGAAAACCGATAAAATCATCATAGGTATTAATTGAACTGCCTAGGTAAAATACATTTTCACTTAGCATATTATGACTCCTTATTTTTTGACATAAACTATAAAAGAAAATTCTCTATTTATATTTCGTTATTTTTGAATTAATTATGTTATAGGCACTATACATAAGTAAGAGTTTTATGAAACGAATTTTTGGAAAACTACCTTTTAGCAATAAGGTGATTCCAAAAAAAAGATAGCTGGTCAATTGCCATTTCAAAAAGATTGAAAGATAAATATATTATACAACAAAACATAGGATATTTCAATTTATCATTTTAAAGGGTGAGGGTTTTTATGATTTGCTTTAATTGTGGAATAAAACTAAAAAGTCAGGATGCAAAAGAATGTCAATTGTGCGGAGTGAAATTTGCTTACTATTGCCCTGAATGTTTTTACCCTAATCCTACTATGGGGAAGTTTTGCAATAACTGTGGTACAAAGCTTGAAAGTATTGAAAATAGGAGTAGTGTGCAAAACTTTGAAACTTTATCTGAAAACAGAAGGAACGTAGCTGTTATATTTGCAGATATTTCCGGATTTACAGCACTGTCTGAAAAGATGGATCCTGAAGAGGTAAGAGAACTTATAAATGATTGCTTCAACTATATTACAAAACCTGTGTATGAGATGGAAGGCACTATTGATAAGTACATAGGTGACTGTGTAATGATTCTTTTCGGTGCAAAGTATATACATGCTGATGATGCGAAAAGAGCTGTTTTATGCTGTATGGAGATGATGAGACTTATTAGTGAGTTTTCGGAAGAGAGACTTTCAGCAAAGGATATTTCTTTGAACCTTTCTATTGGAATAAACTATGGCCTTGTTGTGACAGGCAGTATAGGAAACACTTTTGATAAAGACTATACAGTTATGGGGGATATAGTTAATACGGCACAGAGGCTTCAATCAAATGCTCAGCGCGGGAATATTCTAGTTTCAGAGTCGGTATATATAGAGACAAAAGACGTGGTCAGTTATTCTAACCCCACTGAGATAAAGGTTAAAAACAAGGAACACCCTGTAAAATGTTATAACCCTTTGAAGCTTAAGGATGAATACTATTATGATAACAGAACTGTATTTGTAGGTAGAGCAAAGGAACTAAATGCACTAGTTGCAACCTACAACAGTGTTCAGAATTCCGGTACTCAATGTGTCAATCTTATCGGAAACGCTGGGTTGGGCAAAACAAGCATTATAAAGGAGTTCTCAAAAAGGGTGGGAACCGATGTAAAAAAAGTATGGGTAGATTGCAGTTCCATATACCAAAACAGAGTGTACTATACAATTTCAAATATATTGATGAATATTATGAATATAAACCCCGGAGAAAGTACAAGCGTGAAGCAGCATAGGTTGGCATCATTTTTGGATTTTATACTAAAGTATAAGACAGAAGAGGAAATAAAGAGAAATACTGACTTTATAGGGCTGATTTTAGGTCTTTCGAGAGATAATGATTTTCAAAATATATTGAATTCCATGAGTTTTGATAGTGTTAGAAAAGAAATTGTAAAACAGTTATATATCTTCTTTGTTGAGTTGTCTAAGAGGTATAAGTTGGTTATCATTGTTGATGACATTCATTGTGGCGATTCTAACTCAATTGCTGTAATAGGTGAGCTTATTAGTATGCTGTCACATGTTAGCATAACTTTGATTTTTTCTTCAAGATATGATTTAGAAGAGTTTAGGCAGCTTGACCCTAAAAGGTATAGAACTTTGAAGGTGGGTAAATTAAACAAAAAACTCATAAAGGAACTGACCTGTATACTACTTAATTGTAACGACCTTGATAAGGCTCTTTTCGATATTGTGATAAAGTATACTAATGGGAATCCTCTTTATATGAGTGAATTTATTCAAAAGATAAGAAGGACTGACACTTTTAAAATAGTTGAAGGTGTTGCTGAAGTAGATCCTTTAGAAGTTGCATCTATTCCGACCAACATTCAAAGCCTGATACTTGCTAATATGTCTGAATTAGATGACAAGGCTAAAAATTTGCTGCAGACGGCGTCTGTTATTGGTAAAGAGTTTCGTTTATCTGTTGTATGTGAATTGCTAGAGCTAAGTTTTGAGGATGCTTTTGAAGCATTACGACTTCCTTTGCATATGAATATTATTTCTTTAAAGACAGCATTTACCGCTTATGGTTTGGTTGAAAAGGTTTTTATGTTCAATCAGGATACCGAAAGAGATGCTATATATAATAACATTTTGAACAAGGAAAAAAGGGAATATCATAAAAAAATTGGTGAAATAATTGAAGCAAGTTATAAGAAGGAAATTGAGGGATACTACGAAATGCTGTTTACCCACTACAGCAGAGCAAATCATGTAAATAAGGCAGCACAATATGCCTTTAAGACAGCTGTGAAATATAGGAACATTTTCGATATGGCAAGTTCTTTAGAGTATTATGGCAGATTTCTTGAATTGACTGTAAAGCAAAAGGATATTGATGACAATAGGATTCTTCAGGCATATCAGGATATGGGATATATCAACTTTATGGCAGCTGAATATGAAAAGGCGCTTGATAATTTTAATAAAGCCCTCGAAAGAGCAAAGCTTTATGATGATATTTATGCGATAAAGCTTATGGTTGCAGATTTATATAGGGAACAGGATGTTTATGAAAATGCTTTGAGTATTCTTGATGATATCGAACCTAAACTAAAGCGTGAGAATATGCTTTACGGAAAGCTTTTGCAGTTGAAGTGCAATATTTATAGAATAACGGGCAATCCCGAAGCTTTGGATATCGTCAAAAAAGCAGAGAAGCTTCTTGTGAAAACTATGGATTATGAAAACTATTCAGAGATAATGAATCAAGCTGGTATTATATATTATACAAAGGGCGACATTGGAAATTCTTTGCTCTGTCTAGACAAATCCTATAAAAGTGCCGAAAAGATAAACAATCTTGCTATTATGTCAAAGGTTTCGGGCAATCTAGGTGCCATTTACCATGCTACAGGAATGATTTCAAAAGCCCAGGAATACTTTAACAAGTCCATCCATATATCAAAAAAGATATCTGACCAGCAAGGATATATTGCCGGTTGTATAAATCTTGGGATACTTTATATGGACAAAGGATTGTTTAATCAAGCGGAAATTCTTTTTAACGAGGTGCTCAATATTTCAAATGAGATAAATTCAAAGCTCAATGAGAGCATTATACTTACTAATTTAGGTGATATTATGTATGAAAGGGGTAATGTTGATAAAGCACTTGAATATTATGATCAATCCCTTGCAATAGTTAAGGAAATAAATGTACCTATTGGTGAAGGCATCAACTATATAAGCATTGCAAGACTTTTTATTGAAGAGGGGAAATATGAGAAAGTATCGGGGCTATTAAAGGCTGCGTTTGATATATTCGCTCAAGCAGATGAAATGGCATATATAAGCGATTACTACAGGTATAAATCCCTTTATGAAATGCTTAACGGAGAGCTTGGAAAAGCTATGGAGGATTGTGAGAAGGCAATTTCAATTTCAGACGAAATAAAAAGCGATATGAGGAAACTAAAGAATCTAAGGCTTAAGGCAGATATATTGGAAAAGCAAGGTGAGAGAAAAATGGCGATGGATCTCTTAAATGAGTCAATCACATTATCACACCAAATGGAGTCTGATTATGAAGCTGCTAAAGGCTATTTTGCAAGATATGCTCTTAATGTTAAATTAGGAAATGCAAAAGCTGCTCAAAAAGATATAAATCTAGCGAGGGATTATATGGTAAAGGTTGATGAATGTAAATTTACAAAGATAATTTCCAAGAGTTAAATTTTTACATGTAATGGTTGGAAATCTCTATTATATGGAAAACCCTTTCCCTTAGAGGGAGAAGTTTAATTTACATTATAAAACGAAATTCTCGGCAGTTCACCGAGAATTTTCGTTTTTTCTTTGCATTAGCATAAGACCTTGCAATTACTCGAAAAGCACTTTGATATGCTATTCATTAATTAAAAAATTGTGAAAAGGCGTTGTTTTCTCTTCATATGGTAGTGTTTCAGGGAAATATGTTTCTATTACCTTATCAGTCTTTTCTTCTATTGGTACCTTAAATAATCTTGAGTAAATTTCAGTTCCAGACTTTATCTCATTATCAAATAGGTGTTGGCAGTTCAATGAATCAACAAATTTGCATTGTACTAATTGATCATATGGGTTGTTATATTCCATCTCGTTTTTCTTTGCCTCTGCTTCCGCTTTCTTATATGCATGATCAAAAGATTGAGCTCTTACAACAATGATTTGTTCTTCATACAACTTGAATTTATTATTATAATGCTCATCAATTTTATTTTTATTTGGCTCACCTGATATCGTGCTTTCGAACAACAATTTGACAGCATACCATTCCCAATTAGATCTTCTTTTCATTATGTACCTCCATCCTTTCATAATAAATTTAAGGTTCTCGGTGCCGCATACTGGAGTATGATTTTTTGTTAGAAGAGTGGGATTCCTTAGTAGAGCACGACTTTCACCTTTTGTCGCTGATTCTTCTTCCTTCATTCCCCTACATTATCAAACCTAACTTTTTTTTGTGATCCATCATCTAAATCGTATATGATACCATTATAATTAATATTCCAATTTCCATAAGAATCTTTGTGAGTTCTAATTATATGACACGTTTGTTTATCTTCCTGAACAGAATGAATAATTTCTTCAAACCCATCAGTATCCTTCCTATGAGACATCCATGTTTCACCATCCCCCAAATAGTGTGTGAAAATAACTTTATCTTCATTTGTTCCTAAAATACTTAATTTAGTCCAAGTAAGTTCACTTTTTTCAAGATCTAGGTAATCACCTGCCAGATTGTATCTAGGTATGGCATCCTTTTCATAGGTTTCTCCTTTATCTATTGGATCAAAATACTCTTTCGGGCTTAAAAAAACTGTTAATGGTTCTTCGCAGAACTTTTTTAAATATTCTATAACTATTTTCACAATAAGTCCCTCCCATCATGCCCTTTTTTTTCGGTAATAATCCCGTTATCATTATACCTAATGGTAACAGCCTAATCAAATTATTTGCTTTCTATATGCTAAAAATATATAGTCAGTGAAATGTTTTCAAAAGATGAAGCTATTAATGGGGATCTGATGGTTGGAATTTCTTATGCTGAATTTTCCACTCCATATAAACAAGATGGGAGAACATTAAGGCAAAAATTACTTGATGAAGGAGTAATAAAGTTCAAAATAAAATATTGATATTGTGATTTGAATCTGCATTGAGCTAGATTCTTATGTGTAGCTCCTTTATTTTTTTGTATACAAAGGGTATTGACATATCAATAAGTTTCGCCGTTTGCTCGACATTCCAATTGCACCTTTTGAGGGCATTAAAAATTAGTTCATACTCTTTATTTCGTATATAGTCTTTATAGTTAAACATTATAGAACTGTCAGGCTGTATTAACGTATCTTTAGGAATTGTTGATAAATCTAGATTTTTACTTTCTGAAAATATAACAGACCTTTCAATAAAGTTTTTCAATTCCCGTATGTTTCCCGGCCAACTGTATGATGATAAAGCTTTATACGCACTATCATTGAGACGGTTTACATAGATACTGGTTTCATTGGAGTATTTTTCTATGTAATGGTTGGCAATCTCAATTATATCAAAACCCCTTTCCCTTAGAGGAGGAAGTTTAACTTCTATTACGGCTAGTCTGTAGAATAAGTCAGACCGAAAATTGTTGGCTTGTACTTCAGTGTAAAGGTCTTTATTAGTGGCAATAACAAATCGTGCGTTGGTTTTTTTATATTCCGTATCTCCAACTTTTCTGTACAATCTGTCCTCTAATAACTGTAATAGTTTGCTTTGTATTGAGGGGGAGGCGTTTTCAATTTCGTCTAAGAATACAGTGCCGTCTTCAGCGACTTCTATCAGTCCTTTTTTTGAGTTTATTGCTCCAGTAAAGGCACCTTTCTCATACCCGAAGATTTCACTCTCAAAAATGTTCTCGCCAATATTCGGTATTGTTATTTTCACAAAAGGCTTTTTATTTCTTTTGTTATCACAAAAGTGTACCCAACGTGCGACTAGTTCTTTCCCTGTGCCAGTTTCGCCGGTAATCAATACACTTGAATTGATATTGAGTACATTCTTGAAGCGGTATATATATTTATTGGTATTTGAGCCTATTATTTCGAAATTTTCAAACAATGTGTTTTGCTGCATAGATACACACCCTCTACTATATTGTCTATAATTTATATATCGGTATAAAAAAATATATGTTTATATAAAAATAGGAACATTGGCTAAAGTGAGTATCCAAATACCTATAGGAAGGCAATTGTCATTTTACCACAAACATACAGCAAAACTACTCTGTCATAGGTAGTAGGTACTATGAAAAATTGTTTATTACTAGTCATATATTACTAACTTTAATTTGTTTACATAATTATAATGAGTTTGGCACCATTCTTGCATTTTAATATAGTGATAACAATGTTGTTTGGACTATGAGTCAAGTAATAAGGAGGTAACAATTTATGTTTAAAAGATTTCTATCAGGATTGATATTGGCTGTATTGTTGATATCTGGAGTACCCGCATTAGCAGCACAGGGACAAAATGATAATTACATAATTTCCTACAGCGCAAAGGATAATGTAATTTTTGAAAGAACTTTTACTGTTACTAAAGAGGGTGGCAGCTTTGAGGTTGGTTTTGTTACAGTTGATTTTAAAAAGAACTTCCTTTCAGCTGACCAGTATCCTAAGACCTTTACTTTTAGGGTTTGCGCTAGGGATGGTGAAGTCGGAATAGAAGCAAGTCCCGATACAGATAATTTCCTAAAACCTGTGTTGATTAAGATTAATAAATATAATGGATATTTGTATGATGAAGTATTAGATAAAAATATATTTGTAAGTGTAAAAAATAAGACCATATCTGCAAAACATTTTTCATGGTATAGGTTTAGATAAGGATATTTGAAAAAATAACCTATACAACATTGCATATGGTCAAACTGTATTTGAATATGTTAATTGTAGATTCATATACAGGGGGAAGTACCTATGATTTTTATACTCAGAAAGGAAAAAATAGTCTTAGCAGTAGTAGTACTTATTGCAATTGCATTCGCAACTTTTGGACTTGTTACTGGAGTTAATCCTCCAACGATAAATGTAACGAATAATACGCCTAAAAACAAAATTGTAATTCTAGACGCTGGACATGGAGGAGAAGATCCAGGGGCCGTTAGCGAATTCAATGGTGTCAGAGAAAAGGAAATAAACTTTTATATCGCTTCAAAAGTAAAAGAATTACTTGAAGCTGAAAACTATACTATTATTATGACAAGGGAAGATGATACCCTTAAATATGCAGAAGACACAACAGGTGTTACACAGAAAAGAAAACAGGATTTAATACGAAGGAAAAAAATAATGAATGAATCTGGGGCTGGCCTTGTTGTAAGTATTCACTTAAATAAATTCCAGGAGGAAAAGTACTTTGGGGCACAAGTATTCTTTCCACCTAATTCGCCTGAAAGCAAGACAGCGGCTGAATTGATACAAAAATCCTTGAGGGAAAATGTAGACCCAAATAATAAGAGGGAAGCAATGCTTAAAAAAGCAGAAATTATTATACTTAAAAATTTAAAGACTCCAACGGTAATTGTCGAGTGCGGCTTTTTATCAAATGCACAAGAGGAGAAGAAACTTGCAAATGTTGAATATCAGGATAAACTCGCCTTAGCTATTAAAGAGGGAATAATAAATTATTACGGGAACTAAAAATGAAGTGGTTCAAAACTCATTGCTTTCTAACAGGCAATGAGTTTTTGTTTTGCCACTTTCGATAGTTCTCAATATTTGCGGCTATGCCACGCTATAAAAATCCCATCATTAAAAAAGCCATAACAATTAATCAGCAAAAAAACAACCTAATTAAAGTGTAAACTTGTTTTAGTGTCAAATGACGCAATTACTTGACC